>NZ_JBPWAP010000002.1:0-293216 GCF_051776705.1 Bacillus cereus group sp. BceL291
CAGAAAAGAGTAAACGATTAACGGGTATCAACATATATGTTACGAATACGCCTTGGGAAGTGGTTCCGATGGAACAAATCCATGATTTTTACTCCCTCCGCTGGCAGATCGAAATCATATTTAAAACGTGGAAATCTCTATTTCAAATTCATCATTGGCAAACTATCAAACAAGAGCGATTAGAATGCCATGTGTATGGAAAACTCATTGCCATTTTTATATGTTCTTCCACGATGTTTAAGATGCGCCAACTTCTGTTGCAAAAGCACAAAAGAGAACTAAGCGAATATAAAGCAATTGGGATGATTCAAGATCATCTATCCCTGTTATATCAAGCGATACAGAGAAACACCCGTATAATAACAAAGGTTTTAATCCGCCTGTTTACCCTACTAAAGAAAAATGGCCGGAAATCCCATCGATATGAGAAGAAAACTATCTTTGATATTATGGGTGTTGTCTATGAGTATAATGGATTGAGAAAACAAAAGAAAGCTGCATAAGAAAAAAATGAAACCCGTTAGGGTTTATTTCGTATGCTCATTTTTAAGAGGATTATACTGTTTAAAAGTTTGTTCATTTCAATTAATGGAAAACCGTAGAGTTTCTATCCTTAAGTTGATGGGCATGGGTTATAGCCCCTTACTGTAATCTTTTGTCATAACCGTCACTATTACGAGAATACCTCTAAATGAGCACTTCACAGCACTTCGCTATCATTTTAAACCATATCTTTTTGAAATGCCTCTAACGCAATATGAACAGTCTCATCTGAAATAGATACGACATTCACTACCCCATATTCCTGCATAAGCACCATATGAATTGCTCCTGCATTTGCTTTCTTATCTTGTTTCATCAATTGAACGAGGCGCTCTACATTCAAATCCCTTGGCATTTTTGGATAGCCGTATTTCAAGAACCACTGCTTCATATCTTCATAAGCAAGATCAACCTTGTACACTTGCTCACTTAAAAATATGGCGAATAACATTCCAACCGCTACACCGTCACCGTGAGTAATATTTCCATACCCTAGCTCTTTTTCAAGAGCATGTCCTAACGTATGTCCAAAGTTCAAATGAGCACGTACACCCTTCTCTGTTTCATCTTGTGACACAACATTTGCCTTTACAGGAATCGCCTTCGTTAATATATGGATTAACTTCTCATCATGAAGATCCGCTAATGTTTGCACTTCTTCTTTTAACCAATGGTATAGCTCCACATCACCAATAAGAGCATGCTTTATCACCTCTGCATAACCTGAACGCCACTCTTTTTCAGGAAGAGACTGTAAAAACGGTGTATGATATACAACTGCTTCTGGCTGATGGAATGCACCAATCATATTTTTACCTAACGGATGGTTAATCGCTACTTTCCCACCCACTGCGCTATCGTGCGCTAATAAAGTTGTCGGAACCTGCACAAAGCGAATACCACGCATAAACGATGCAGCAACAAAACCAGCTAAATCTCCAATCATTCCGCCTCCAAGTGCAAGAATTAAAGAATTTCTATCTAATTTATTTTCAAGAGCTGACGTATGAGCCGCATAGAAATTTTCGAAAGACTTCTCTTTTTCGCCACTTGGTACAACAAACGAAAACACGTGCTGCTCTACTTGTAATGCATCGATAACTGTCTGTAAATGTAGTGATGCAACAGCTTCATCTGAAATGATCATTACGTTAGATACCGCTGGCTGCATATTTTGAACGATCGTTGTTAAGTTTGACAACGCTTCTTTACCAACATGTACATCATATTCTTTTGATTTCGTTTGAATATGTATGTTTCCCATTAAAATCCCCTCGCATATTCATTATGTTTCTCAATATTTTCACGAATTAGTTCCATACGATCTAATCCGAATTGTTCTATTAAAGCTGTCGCTAATTCCCAAGCCACAACCGCTTCTGCAACGACACTAGCTGCTGGCACTGCACAACTATCTGAACGTTCAATACTCGCTGTAAAAGGCTCTTTCGTATCAATATCTACACTTTGAAGAGGTTTATAAAGTGTAGGTATCGGTTTCATCACACCGCGCACAACAATTGGCATTCCAGTCGTCATACCGCCTTCTAGTCCACCTGCATTATTTGTTCTTCGTGTATATCCATGCTCCTCATCCCACAGAATTTCATCATGAACTTCACTTCCTGGTCTATGTGCTGCTTCAAAACCAATTCCAATCTCGACACCTTTAAAAGCATTAATACTCATAATTGCAGCTGCTAATTTCGCATCCAGTTTTCGATCATAATGCACGTAGCTACCTACTCCAATTGGCATCCCTTCCACAATTACTTCAACGATTCCACCAATTGAATCACCATTTGCTTTCGCATCATCAATCGCTTTCATCATTTGGTTACCAGCTTCTTCATCTAAGCAACGTACAGGAGATGCTTCTGTAATACTCTTTAATTCTTCAATTGAACTATACGTAATCTCCTTAGCTTGTACACCGCCAATTTCAATTACATGGCCCGCCACTTTAATACCAAGTTCTGCTAACACCTTTTTAGCAACCGCACCAGCAGCAACACGCACCGTCGTTTCGCGCGCTGACGAACGTTCCAGTACATTCCTCATATCTCTATGACCATATTTAATCGCACCATTTAAATCAGCATGCCCAGGCCTTGGTTTTGTCACTTTCCTTTTCATCTCTTTTTCTTCTTGCTCAGTTAAAGGCTCCGCCCCCATAATTTTTGTCCAGTGTGCAAAATCACGATTTTCAACAACAAGTGCAATAGGGGAACCTAATGTTTCTCCATGTCTAACACCACTTAAAATTTGCACTTGATCCGTTTCAATTTGCATGCGTCTACCGCGCCCATATCCCTTTTGCCTTCTAGCTAACTCTTCGTTTATATCATCTGCTACTAAAGACAATCCTGCCGGAACACCTTCTATAATCGTTGTAAGTTGTGGACCATGAGATTCACCAGCTGTAATATATCGCATACGTTATTCCTCTTTTCGTATATGTATTTATCTCACTATATTAACTTTTATCATTCTAAAAATATTAAAGAAATTATATCATAAATCGACCATTTTCTTATTCTATATTTCCGATAGGCCTAATTTAAATATCAACATATCATAACAGCTCAAACTTCGTAACTAACTGAAAATAAAAAAAGTGCAAGAAGAATACCCCTATTCTCCTTGCACTTTTTACTATTATCACAGTGATTAAAGCGTTTACAAATTATTTCAAAATAATTAGTAAATCCATTCATTCATTAATTTTGAGTAGTCAACTAATTCTTCTTCTTTAAAGAAAATAGCAATCTCGCGCTCTGCGCTTTCTAAAGAATCAGAACCATGGATAATGTTTTTCGCAACAGTTACACCGAAATCTCCACGAATTGTTCCAGGAGCTGCTTCATGTGGTCTTGTTTTCCCCATCATGTTACGCGCTGTATCTACTACACCTTCACCTTGCCATACCATTGCGAACACAGGTCCAGATGTAATAAAGTCTACTAACTCACCAAAGAAAGGTTTTTCCTTATGCTCAGCGTAGTGTTGTCCAGCAATTTCCGGAGTGACTTGCATTAATTTTGCACCAACTAATTGAAAGCCTTTTTTCTCAAAACGAGCTACAATTTCCCCAATGAAGGCACGTTGTACACCGTCTGGTTTTACCATTAGAAATGTTTTTTCCATAAAAAATCTCTCCACTTCTGAATTATGTATGTAATTGTATATCCCCACACACATATTATCACCCTTATCACAATTGTGCAATAGTTTTGAAATAGAGAGATTATTTTATTTTTTAGAATAAACATTAAAATTTTCGTTTTCCAATATACTTTGCAACATTTTGTAATGCGTACTTTGCTTTTCCACGTGGGAGTGGTTTTATTATTTCTAAAGCTTTATGTAAATAACGTTCACTAAATGCAAATGCTTGATCAATTGCTGTACTATTTTTTACAGCATCAATAATTTCTTGTATTTCACTTGCTGTTGAATTTTCATGTACAGATGTGATTTTCTGACGAAGTACTGGATCTTCCATCGCATATAAAGCAGGAAGTGTAATATTCCCTTGTAGTAAATCTCCGCCAGCAGGTTTTCCAAGTTTCTCTTCTGTAGAAACGAAGTCTAAAATGTCATCAATAATTTGATAAGACATTCCTACAAAATACCCATACCAAAATAGACGATTTACCGTATCACGATTAGCACCAGCAGCAATCGCTCCCAATTGACAACTCGCGGCAATTAATAATGCTGTTTTTCGCTTTATTCTTCTTAAATACGTTCTTAAATTTTGGTCATAATTGTATTTATCTTTAATTTGTTCAATTTCACCTTTACAGACTTCTAAAATAGTATGTGATAACGCTTGATGCGCCTCTGGAATTTCGATATTTGTTATACATTCAAGAGACTTAGCGAACAGATAGTCCCCTGTATACATCGCAATACGATCTCCCCATTTCGCATTCACAGTCGCACTGCCGCGTCGTAAAAATGCAGCATCAATAACATCATCGTGAACAAGAGAAGCCATATGAATAAGTTCTAACGCAACAGCAACATGCTTAATCGCATCTAACTTATAATCTCCAAATTTCCCTGCAAGCAACACAAATACAGGACGAATTCGTTTCCCACCAGCTTCAATAAGCTGTAATGCTGCCTCTTCTACTAATGGCTGTTCAGAAGCGACTGTCTTTTTTAATTCTTTTTCTATCACATTAATATCCGATCGTAAAAAAGAGTACATAAGTTGTAACTTCATATTGTTCACCTTAACCTAAAACTTCTTTTTTCTATTTTGATTCTGGTTTAATACCTAAATGCATCGCTGCTACCCCAAAAGTAAATGGTTTCACTTGCACACGTTCAAGTCCAGCTTGCTCAAACATTTGAGCCAATTCTTTCATCCCTGGGAACGTACTAGCAGATTCTTGAAGCCATGAATACTCTTTATAACTTTTCGCAAACATCTTTCCAAATAACGGCATGATATATTTAAAGTATAAAATATACCCTTGTCGAAAACCAATCATTGTTGGTTGAGATGTTTCTAAACAGATTACTTTTCCACCTGGTTTTACTACACGCGTCATTTCTTTTAATACGTGCATATAATCCGGTACGTTACGTAAACCAAACCCAATCGTCACATAATCAAACGTATTATCTTCAAACGGAAGTTCCATTGCATTCCCATGTAGAAGTTCTACTTGTTTTAATTGTAACGCCTCTACCTTTTGCTTACCGACAGATAACATATTTTCACTGAAGTCTAAGCCAACAACCTTTCCTTGTTCACCTACGGCTCCAGCTAGCGCAATTGTCCAATCTGCGGTTCCACAGCATACATCAAGCGCTTGACTGCCTGGTTGTACATCCATAATTCGCATCGTTTCTTTACGCCACGCTTTATGTCTTTGAAAACTAATTACAGAATTCATCACATCGTATTTATCAGAAATCTTTTCAAATACGTCATGTACTCTTTCTTCTTTTGATTGTTGCATGCTCGTACCTTCTTCCAATGTAAAATTGCTTATGTCTTCTATTTATTCCTTAACACAGAATTTATTTCATTTATGTCTGTATGATTTTCTAAAAATTGTTTTTCTTTCTTTCTCAATTCCTTCATCCAACCATTAATCACTACTTCTGCTTTATCCCCTAAAGCATCTTGCATAGCTTGAAAAACAGGCGAATATTGCTTATCAGCATACAATTGAATTTCTTTTTGAAGGCGATTTCCACCTAATACGTATGTGATAAATGGCTTCCAATGTGATAACTGAAAATGATCACATGTTTTTTGAAGGAGCGCAGACTCAATCATTACTATGCTTTTCATTATGTCATCCGTCGTTTCATGCGCTTTTTGGTATAACATAATTTTGTGTTCATTTATCTCTTTAATTCCTTCAGCAAGTGCACGAATTAAAACAATATCACGATTCATAGACAATAAATAATAATATAGTCCACTATAGTAATCGCCTGCAAGTACTGTTAATTGACGACATTTATGGAATTCAATCTCTTCCTCGCCTGCTTTATTTGATACCCTTTCATGCGTATCAAGCGCAATTTGTACAAGCATAATTGTTACTACGTAATGCTCAATTTGTTCTATATGTAAGTTTGCACTCTTTAAAGCACCATATAACAATGCTATCTTTTCTTCATCAATAAATGGTTCTTCAATATAGTTTATAAAGTAAGGATGGCGTAATTTCTCCATCAATTTTTCTTTTATACCCGCATACCCTCCGTAGATGTCACACACAAAAAATCACCCTTGTTTTCTAATTCATAAAACTTATTATAACACATACACTCTATTTTCTATAACCAAAACTTGGCTACACCTACCATTCATGTAAGCAATCTTTCTAATCTCACTCTGTCTAGTTAAAACTATATCATTTATTTACTAAAAAAAAAGAAAAGCAGTTTCCCGCTTTTCTTTACTTCGTTTTAATAAACGATAAAATTTCACTGCGCGCTGCAGCATCATTTTCAAGCACACCACGCACTGCTGTCGTTACTGTTTTCGCACCTGGTTTTTTTACACCACGCATCGTCATACACATATGTTCTGCTTCTACTACTACCATTACACCATGAGGCTCTAGTACTTCCATAATAGAGTTCGCTACTGTTGATGTAATACGTTCTTGCAGTTGTGGGCGACGTGCAATTGTATCTACGGTACGAGCTAATTTACTTAACCCTGTCACCTTTCCACCTTGCGGAATATATGCAACGTGAGCAACTCCATAGAATGGAACTAAATGATGCTCACACATCGAATAAAATGGTATATCTTTTACTAGTACAAGCTCTTCGTGATCTTCTCCGAATACTTTATGCAAATGCTCTTTCGGATCTTCATGCATACCTGAGAACACTTCTGCGTACATTTTTGCAACACGCTTTGGTGTATCAAGTACTCCCTCACGATTTGGGTCATCCCCAATCGCCTCTAAAATAAGGCGTACTGCATGTTCAATTTGTTCTAAATTAACTTTTGCCATCCGCTAGCCCTCCCGAAAACCTAAAAGTGATACGAACACATTCTAGCATATTTATGTTTTTAAAAGCAAAAAGAAGAGTTCCCAAAAAGGAAACTCTTCTTCCCTGTTAATATGTAAGGATTATTTAACCGCATCTTTTAACGCTTTACCAGGTTTGAATGCAGGTACTTTACTTGCAGCGATTTCAATCTCCTCACCTGTTTGTGGGTTACGACCTTTACGAGCCGCACGCTCACGAACTTCGAAGTTACCGAATCCGATCAGTTGTACTTTATCACCTTGTTTTAAAGCTTCTAAGATAGAATCAAAAACAGCGTCTACTGCTTTTGTTGCGTCCTTTTTAGAAAGGGAACTTGCTTCTGCAACAGCATTGATTAAATCTGTCTTGTTCATGCCATTCACCTCCTCCCAAAGATAAGACTGTATAATGATCATAAAATGAGTCTTACTTTCATTTGTAGGCAATTTTTGCAAATTCTATACTACAAAGATGTAGATAAATCATTATCAACGCCTATATTATACGATTCTCCTTTATAATTCAATATTTTTAAGGAAATTGTTACTCTGAAAATGTGAAAATCTGATGAAACTTGACAATTTACAACAATGTATTAGATAATGACTGTTTATTTTTCTATTTTATAATCAAAAAAACAAAAAATCCCTCTACAGTGAGAGGGATTTTTTCTTATAGTATAATCGCAATTAATCCGCCAGATCCTTCATTAATAATTCTTTCTAGCGTTTCTTTTAATTTATATCTAGCATTTTCTGGCATTAAAGATAATTTCGCTTGAATTCCTTCTCGAACAATCGAGCTAAGTGAACGTCCAAATATATCAGAATTCCAAATTGATAACGGGTCATCTTCAAAATCTTGCATTAAATAACGAACTAATTCTTCACTTTGCTTTTCAGTACCAATAATCGGCTCAAACGTTGACTCTACATCTACTTTAATCATATGAATAGATGGCGCTACTGCTTTTAACTTCACACCAAACCTTGAACCGTGACGAATAATTTCTGGCTCATCTAAGCTCATATCCGCTAATGCAGGCGCTGCTACACCATATCCTGTTTGCTTAACCATACGCAGTGCATCCGCCACTTGATCGTACTCTATTTTCGCATGAGATAAATCGAGCATAAGCTTTAATAAATGATCTTTCCCTCGAATTTCTACTCCTACTACTTCTTTTAAAATCTGATCATATAATTCATCTGGCGCATATAAATCAATCTCCGCCACACCTTGCCCCATATCAATGCCAGCTAGGCTCGCTCGATCAATAAATTCATATTGACTAAACTGCCAAACAACGCGATCCACATCACGAAGACGTTTTATATCCTTCACAGTTTCTTGAACTGCTTCTTGATAACTTTGACGCAACCAATGCCCTTCATTTAGCACCATTACCCAGCTCGGAAGGTTCACATTCACTTCTAATACAGGGAATTCAAATAGCGCTTCACGAAGTACATTATATACATCTGTTTCTCTTAAACTCTCCACACTCATTGCAATAACCGGGATATCATATTCTTCTGATAAACTTTGGCGTAATTGCTCTGTATCTGGATGATACGGCTGTACCGTATTAATTATCATAATGAAAGGTTTTCCTACTTCTTTCAACTCATTTACAACGCGTTCTTCTGCCTCTATATAATCTCTTCTTGGAATTTCACCAATTGTTCCATCTGTTGTAATTACAACACCAATTGTTGAATGTTCTTGAATTACTTTACGCGTGCCGATTTCTGCAGCTTCATGGAATGGAATAGGTTCTTCATACCAAGGGGTATTAATCATGCGCGGGCCATTCTCATCTTCATAGCCCTTCGCTCCAGGAACCGTATATCCAACACAATCTACTAATCGAATATTTACTTCAAGTCCTTCATCTACTTCGATAGAAACCGCTTGGTTTGGAACAAACTTCGGTTCCGTCGTCATAATTGTACGACCAGCAGCACTTTGAGGCAATTCATCCTGCGCTCTTTGACGGTCAGACTCATTCTCAATGTTTGGAATAACTACAAGTTCCATAAATTTTTTAATGAATGTTGATTTCCCTGTTCGAACAGCTCCTACAACTCCAAAATAAATATCACCGCCTGTTCGTTCTGCAATATCTTTAAAAATATCTACCTTTTCCAAGTGATTCCCTCCCTCAAAATTTTTGGGAATAATTCCGCGTTTATAGTCAACTAATACCTTCTCTAACGTTGCCTATAATATCTGATATAATATAATGGTATTCTAGAAGTTCGGACAATATATCATATAATTTTGTCCAATTTCATATGACTATTAAAAAATATCTTTTGTTTGCATCGTAAGTTGTATAACATAAAAAACCTTTCTTCTAGAACTTATTCACTAAAAGAAAGGTTCATGACTTATCATTTTAAAAAAATTGGTTCTCCGTCCTTTACTGTGTACGGTAAAGAATAAGCTGGTACAAACGGGGAACCTTTCGAAAGCATATTTCGAATATCTTCTCCCTCCGTAAACTGCCCTTCATTTCTTTTCAAAGCGTCATATAAGTCGATTCTATAATCAACAAAAACTTCTCCTTTTTCATTAATTACAAAAGGAAGTCCTTTACCAGAATATGGACTTGTCACTTGTGGCACATCTTTATATCCTAGTTTTTTGAAATCCAATTCATATACACCATCTGAAATTACTTTTTTAAAAGGTGGATATTGATGTTCATCACGATACATCCTAAGCTTTAAAGATAGTTCCTGAATTTGTTCAGCTATCCTAACATCAATTAACTTTACTGTTGGATTTGTTTCAACGTCTATTAATACGTATTGGTATACTCCTCCACTTTCATACGCATTCCCTGGCGCTTCTTGTATGTAACGCGGGGCAATCTGTTGAAAATCGATCGGATACTTTTGATAAATAGGTGTACTCATATCCCTCGTCTTAATTGGCAATATCCCATCATTTTGCTCCTTAAATGTCACAACAGCTTTTTGAACAACCTGTAGCTGATCTTCATAAGGAACCGCATTTTGCTTCATATTTTCTTTCGGATACAGACACCCCGTTAAAAGGCTCATACAACAAAATATTAAAATAATATGTAATTTTTTCACTACCATCACCTTTTCATACTAATCTAACTTGCTCCGTATGTAGTATTTTCCAGACCATTCCATTTACTGCTGTACAGGTCCACTAAATACAACAAGAAAAATAACAATTCCTGACACAATCATAAGGGTGTACGCTACTAACGCTGTAATCCCTTTCAAAAATTTATTCTTTATTTTATGTCTACTTAATAAAATAAAACTTACTGCAAAAAACATAAATCCAATTGCCCCTAAAGCTAACCACATTTTCATAAGCCCTTCTGACATATACACACCCCTTTTTATCAATCTATTTTTATACTATTTTAACAAATTAAAATCTTTAAACAAATACAAAAAGAACTTTTTACTACAAATTGCGAATATGTAACTTTAATCAATAGGTTTTCCAGCATTTCTCACCAATCTAGACAAAAATAAAACCGAAGCGATTGTATCTCTCGCTTCGGTTGACCAAATATGCCCAAAAACAGCTCTATTCCCATTCTTTCATGGCTATCATATGCAATCTACAAACTCTTTGTTTCTCATAATTTATTTTTTAAACATTTTGCTTAACGAGCCAAAATCTGTTGGCATATTATTATTAATAATCGCTTTTACAATTTGATCCTCTTGCTCTTTCGGCACTTCACGTCCCGCCATAAGAGCCACTTGATGAATTAATTGACGAAGTACAGTTTCATCACGTAAATTCGCATTTTGCACAGATGATGCTAATTTAAAAATATCCTCTTTATTTACTTTCGCTTCCTTCTCAATATTATTAAAAATGTTATTATCCATTCTTTTCACCCTCTCCTCAAGTTACTCTTCATCCTATGCAAAAATGAAAAAATGGTGAAAAGACCCAAAAAATAAAAAAGCGACAGAAGTACAAATGTACTTCTGTCGCTTTTCTTTACAGTAAATCAGGTATAGCTTCCACTTCATGTTTTCGAACACGCCCCATCAATGAGCCTACCGCATCTTTTACGTTATTCCCATTGAACAGCACGTCATATAAAGCAGCTGTAATCGGCATTTCAACTTCCATTTTCTCTGCCAATTCATGAGCAGCTTTCGTTGTTCTTACACCTTCCACAACCATACCCATGCTTTCTAACACTTCTTCTAAAGAGTGTCCTTTTCCAAGCATATTTCCAGCGCGCCAATTTCGGCTATGAACACTTGTACACGTTACAATTAAGTCTCCCATACCAGTTAGACCAGCAAACGTTAACGGATTCCCGCCCATTTTTCTTCCTAAACGAGCAATCTCTGTTAAACCACGTGTCATCAATGCCGCCTTTGCATTATCACCTAATCCAAGACCATCAGTTATACCAGCAGCTAATGCGATAATATTTTTTAACGCACCACCAAGTTCAACTCCAACGATATCTGGATTTGTGTATACACGGAAATAACTATTCATAAATAAATCTTGTACTTCCTCAGCCGCTTCCATACGCTTTGCTGCAGACGTAACTGTTGTCGCTTGTCGTAAACCGACTTCTTCAGCATGACTCGGTCCAGACAGTACAACAACATCTTTAATTAAGTGCTCTGGAATTTCTTCCTCAATCACTTCCGAAATACGTTTTGACGTACCAGGTTCAATTCCTTTGCTCGCATGAATCCAAGTAATTGGTTCAGTAACAATTTCTTTCATCTCTTGTAATACATCTCTGTACGCTTTCGTTGGTACTACTAACAATACTGTATTTACATCTACTAATGCTTCTTCTAAAGAAGAGTAGGCTACGATTGTGCTTGGCAATGTAATGCCTGGGAGATATCGACTATTCTCATGTTTCGTATTAATTTCATCCATAAGTTCTGGGCGATTTCCCCAAATACGTACATCATGTCCATTGTCAGCTAATACCATCGCTAACGCTGTTCCCCAGCTACCTGCTCCTACTACTGTGATTTTTGTCATAAAATCACATCCTCTCCATTAGTCTCTTGCTCTAGCGATAATGTGAATCGGCGTTCCTACGAAGCCAAATGATTCACGTAAGCGATTCTTTAAGAAACGCTCATATGAGAAGTGCAATAATTCTGGATCGTTTACAAACACAACAAATGTCGGTGGTTTTACCGCAACTTGTGTTGCATAGAAAATTTTCAGACGGCTACCATTATGAGTTGGCGTCGGATTCATCGCTACCGCATCCATAATTACATCGTTTAATACGTTCGTTTGAATACGGATACTATGACTTTCATTTACCTCATCGATAACCGGTATTAATGTTTGTGTACGTTTTCTTGTTTTTGCAGATAAGAAAACAATTGGTGCGTATTCTAAGAATTGGAAATGAGCACGGATATTTTCTTCAAATGCTTTCATTGTTTTTTCGTCTTTTTTCACTGCATCCCATTTATTTACAACGATAACAACAGCTCGCCCTGAATCATGAGCATATCCAGCGATTTTTTTATCTTGCTCAATAATTCCTTCTTCACCATCTAAAACGACTAAAACAACGTCAGAACGTTCAATCGCTCTTAGCGCACGAAGTACACTATATTTTTCTGTACTTTCATACACTTTTCCTTTTTTACGCATACCAGCTGTATCAATAATTACATAATCTTTTCCATCTTTACTATATGGTGTATCGACAGCATCACGAGTTGTTCCTGCTACATTACTAACAATTACACGCTCTTGACCAAGAAGAGCATTTACAAGTGATGATTTTCCTACGTTTGGACGTCCAATTAAAGAGAAACGAATTGTGTCTTCATCATATCCGTCTTCTTCAATCTTTGGAAAATGTTGTGCAGCTTCGTCTAGTAAGTCACCTAACCCTAATCCGTGTGTACCTGAAATTGGGAATGGTTCGCCAAATCCTAATGCATAAAAGTCATAAATGTCACTGCGCATTTCCGGATTGTCCACTTTATTTACTGCAAGTACAACCGGTTTATTTGAACGATATAAAATTTTTGCAACTTCTTCATCAGCTGCTGTTACACCGTCACGACCGTTTGTCATAAAAATGATAACATCCGCTTCATCAATTGCTACTTCAGCTTGTTGACGAATTTGTGTCAAAAACGGCTCGTCTCCAATATCAATTCCGCCCGTATCAATAATGTTAAATTCATGATTTAACCATTCTCCAGCGCTATAAATACGATCGCGCGTTACACCTGGAATATCTTCTACGATTGAAACTCTTTCTCCAACAATTCTATTGAAAATAGTAGATTTCCCTACGTTCGGGCGACCTACTATCGCTATTACTGGTTTCGGCATATACTTTCATCCTTTCAACTTGCTTCTGTTTATTATGTAAAAAACCCTTCTTTGTGCAAGAAGGGATTTGCATTCCAGAATATTTCTCAACGTATCAAAACACCTCACATTATAACACACGTTGCTAATGTTTCACAATAATATATACATTCTCTTGTAAGCGATGTGCAATACCATCTAAAATTGCCTCTAAATTATTTGCAACAAATTCTAGTTCCTCTGTCGATTCGCAAACGAATAAAGGAGCACCACCTGCAAATTTTTCTGGAGTCGTTGTTATAACTGCCAGAATAACACTTTCTAACATCATCTCTTATCTCCCCTTCCTTTCGGGGCTTCCGATGACATATGGACAGCACTTTCTAACGTTGGTACATTTCCTATGACACCTATCGCTTTCTCTGCATTTTGATCTTGCGGCAGGACAAAAATCCCAACCCTGCCATCCTCTAAATCACGCTTTGCTAACGGTACAAGCGCTGGTGTACCAGAATCTCTATAAATCCCTAACGCTACTGAAACATCGTGTAAAATAGCTTGTCGTTGCCCTAAATTTGAGATTGTAACCATCGCATCAATTGATTTCGGCTTTAAAATAAAACCCATACCATATTTCATAATTTCTTCTTGTCTTGCTGGCAATCCAATATTCATAATGTAAATATTGTCAATATAAAGCCCCGCTCCTTCAAAACGAAGCGGAACGTGCTCAATTTCAACAAGATCATGTAGCCTTTTACCAGACATTAATTTTTTCGCAATAAAAAATGCGATTATAGCCATAATTACTCCTGCAATCCATGAACGGAATCCTATATACGCAAACGTCGTTGCAAACGACGTTAACATTGCCAAATAGTTGCGACTTTCAAAAACCAATGCAATTCCTTCAATGTATGTATTTCCACGCGGTACGAGCTCATACCCATCTAATTGTTGAAGCGTATTTCTTTCCATATTACGTACATCACGAAATTGTGTCGCTGCTAATGTAAGAAATGTAATGGCAGAAAAATCTTTTTTCAAAATAGACGGGATTGCAATCGCTCCTAAAGCAGCTGCAATTAACCCCATTGCAATATGAATAATTTTCCCATGTAGCCTCGTCGGATATTGCCGTGTATCCGTCCGAAGCATTAGCACCCTTGTAACTGTCCCCGCTATTACGCCGCATAAAATGGCTGGTGTATATTCAGTCATGTATTACCCTCGCCTTTCTTTTACGTGTTTTTCTCTTAAACCGTTCCATGTATACTGATGCTTTTGCAATCCAAAACAATATTGCCATGAATAATGTAGAAATGGCGACGATATCAAAAAATGCTAAACTACCGTAATCATATGGAAAATTCAATTTCCTAAAAATAAATGTCACTAGCAGCTCTCCTTGTAACATCCCTACATATAGAGAACATAATCGTAATATGCGATCTCCATGCAATAACACCGATGCATACACAAGACCACTACTTAGCAGAAACACTCTATCCACCACAATCCAAATCGGATCATATATTTCTAACAGATGAAAACTTGTATATAACATTGCAATAATAAGCGCCGAAAGTAAGCTATATAATTTTTTCCAGACAGAATATAGCGTGATCCCTATAAAAGAAATAATACAAAGTAAAAGAGCATTTACTGATACCACGAATGAGGCGATCGTTACATGTAACGGAGAGCAAATTATAAAAATCAGTATACAAGCGCCTAACTTCCACCGAATAAGGTCCTTTTTCATAAAAAAGGTTACAATGATCCACCCTATCCAAGCTACAAAATAAAAAGTACTTCCATCCATCAACTTCACCTCCTATGTTTTCCATTATGGGAACTTTTTATGAAAGTTAATCCACTTTATTTACGCATAGTTTTTTCTTATAACAGCAACACTTTTAACAAGGAGGTGTTATTCATTATGGGTAAAGATCGCCAAGAACGAAAACTACGAGAATCACGCCGCGTTGAATCCGATCGTGATCAATCACTACAATATCCAGGTGCAACTGGACTTGATACACCAGAACAGGCTCGAAAACAAAACCAGCACTAATTAATGCAAAAAGACGGTTTCGATATTGTACGAAACCGTCTTTTACATAATCAGTTTAATGTTTTCTATTTATATTGAAATAATATTTCACACACTATATCCTCCCATTACTTCTTATTATCTTCACCTATTCCTATTAAAAATTAAGTTCTCTCCAGTAATTCGACAACACACCATCTACATTTTTCAACCCTTTTTCAATTGCAATTTTTACGAAATGATATTTTTATATAATACTAATTCCTTTCTCCACTTTATATTACGAAAAAGAATAGAACAAAAAAAATCAACCGAACGGTTGATTTTTTATCTCCTACTATAATGCGCAGTATCAATACCACGCTGCATTAACCAATGATACGTTTCACCCTTTACAACAAGAGGTACAGATTGCAACTCTTCTATCGTTTTCGCACCAAGAGCTGTCATTATAAATTTCAAATCTGTATGTAGGAGCTCAATTTCATCCACTAACTTCTCGATACCATCTTGCATTAAAATACGTAAAAAGTAACCAGCAAACGCAGTTGTATTCGCCCCTAATGCGATCGCTTTCGCTACGTCAAGCGCTGTTTGTATGCCCCCAGATGCAATAAAAGAGAGGTTATTATTTGTAGAGGTTGCTTCAATAATCGAGGTTGCTGTTTGTATGCCCCAGTTATTAAAATAAGAAAGCATTCGCTGTCTTCTTTCATTTTCAACAGCAGCAAAATTCGTACCACCTTGCCCACCAATATCAATTGCTGTTACACCTACGTTCGCTAACTGCTGCACTGTTTCCTTACTCATCCCAAATCCAACTTCTTTTACAATGATAGGAACTTTACTATTTAAAACAATTTTCTCAATGCGCTGAAGTACTCCAGTAAAATCACGGTCTCCTTCTGGCATCGTTAACTCTTGTATGACATTTAAATGAATTTGCAATGCATTCGCTTCAATCATATCAACGGCACGCTCTGCCTGTTCGATAGTTGCCTCACTACCTAAATTAGCAAAGAAAATACCATTTGGATTTACCTTTCTGATCACCTTATAAGAAGCAGCTTCACTTTCATCTTTTAACGCCGCCATTTGCGAACCTACAGCCATAGCAAGGTTATGATGTTTCGCTACATATGCTAATTGCTCATTAATATGTAACGTTTTCTCTCCTCCACCACCAGTCATCGCATTGATAAAAATCGGCGAACTTAGTGAAAGTTCGCCGATTTTTGTTTCACATGTTATTGTGTCATAATTTGAATTTGGCAAGCTTTGATGCACAAAATCAATATCATGAAAGCCATGCGTACGAGACTGACCAGTAGAAAGAGCGTATTCAATATGATCTAATTTACGTTTTGCCCTTACCACTTGTACCCCTCATTATTTCTTTAATTTTTTCAGTTGTTCACCAATAATATCACTTAATTGGAAAGTAGCAGAATCAGCATTTGGCTCATACTGACTATAATCTTCAGTTACATTATTTTCCTCAAGCGCTTCTTTTATACTTAAAGAAATACGTTTCTCTGCTACGTGAACTTCAAGTACTTTCACTTTTACTTCTTGTCCCATTTCCAATACTTCATTCGGATTTTTCACGTGACGATTTGCAATTTGAGATACGTGTACAAGTCCTTCAACGCCCGGTAAAATCTCAACGAATGCACCAAATGTAACAAGGCGTTTTACTACTCCCTCTCGAATATCTCCAGCTTTTATTTCGCCAGCAACGTTTTCCCAAGGTCCTGGTTGAGCTGCTTTAATTGATAAAGAAATACGTTGTGTATCAGCATCAACAGATAACACCTTTACCTTAACCTTTTGACCTTGCTCTAACACTTCAGAAGGTTGCTCTACACGTTCGTGTGAAATTTGTGAAATGTGAACTAAACCGTCCACTCCACCAACATTAACGAATGCTCCAAAGTCAGTTAATCGTTGTACTGTTCCTTCAACAACGTCCCCTTCTTTTAATGAAGAAATTGCTTCTTTTTTCTTAGAATCTAGTTCTAATTCTACTACCGCTTTATGCGAAAGGATTACACGATTTTTTTCACGGTCTAATTCAACAATTTTCACCGCTAATGTTTTACCTTTATAGTCAGTAAAGTCTTCTACATAATGTACTTCTACAAGTGAAGCTGGAATAAAACCGCGAACACCAAGGTCCACAACTAATCCGCCATTCACAATATCTTTTACAGTAACATCAAATACATGACCAGAAGTAAATTTCTCTTGTAGTTCTACCCATGCTTTTTCTGCATCAACAGCACGTTTAGATAAGACAAGATCATCTTCTTCTAATTTAATAATTTTCAACTCTAGTGTTTGATCTAATTCTACAACATCGCTTGCTTTTTCAATATGAACGTTAGCTAATTCACTAATTGGAATTACGCCATCTGTTTTGTATCCAACATTTACAAGCACTTGTTTCTCTTCAACCTTCGTTACAGAACCTGTAACAACGTCACCAACTTGTAATTCTTTTGAATCCATAACTTCTTCATTCATTTTCTCTACCATGGAAATACCTCCCTACAGAATTGACAAAGCATTTTTTATGTATATACGAAATGAAAACAAAGTTTTCATTTGCATGTTTAAGAATTTCTCATCACATACTCTTTTTCAATAACATTCACAAGAAAATATATTAAACCTATATAAATAGTATACAGCAAAACCAGCTTGAAAAAAGTATGTTTTGAAATATAATAGCGAATATATTCTGACAGTTTTATTCCTCTTTAACTAACTTCTTACAAATCAGCTCATTTGTCAAGGAAAGAGACTCACAATTCACGTATCCTTTACATTTCTATTTAAACAAAAAAAGAAAGAGGATTATCCCCTTTCTTTATTTCGCAAACACTCCAGAAACAATGCTCATAATTTTTTGGACAACTTCTTCAATTGATAAAGAAGTCGTATCTAATTCCAATGCATCATCAGCCTTTTTTAGTGGAGAAACTTCGCGTTCTGAATCTAATTTATCACGCTGAGCAATTTCTTCTTTTAGCTGCTCTAAATTAGAATCGAAACCTTTATTTAAATTTTCTAAATGCCTTCTTTCCGCTCTTTCTTCAACAGAAGCAAGCATAAAGATTTTCACTTCAGCATCCGGTAATACATGTGTACCAATATCACGTCCGTCCATTACAACGCCGCCTTTTTTCGCTAACTCTTGCTGACGACGTACCATTTCTTCACGAACAAGGCGATGTTTCGCTACAATAGATACTCGATTCGTCACATCAGGTGTACGAATTACTTCAGAAACATCTTGTCCATTTAAAAATACAAGCTGTGTATTTTCTCCTTGCTGAAACTCAATATTTACATTCTTTACAACTTCCATTAACTGCTCTTCATTTTCAATGTCTACTTTTTGTTGAAAGGCTGCATATGTAAGCGTACGGTACATTGCGCCTGTATCAATATAAACATAAGAAAGTTCCTTCGCAACAACTTTTGCCACTGTACTTTTCCCTGCAGCTGCTGGACCATCTATAGCAATTGAAATTCGTTTATCCATTGTAACACCTCATTTTTTCACTTATAAAACAAAACGAAAAGCAGGTGTTCACCCTGCTTCTTCTCATTTGCTTCGCGTCATTAAATCCTCAATTATTGTAGCATAATCCTTCATAGAAGAAAATGAAAACTACCGATTCACCTGCAAGATTTCCACTTTGTTTTTTACCATAACACCCTCATAATAAACAATTTTAGATAAATATTTCACTGATGACTTATGTATAAATAACAATTGTACAACAGAAAGACAAATGAATTGTATTATTAATATACGAATAAAAATTCTCTCCATCTTTTTCACCGTAATTTCTCCCTTCTATACTATATTTGCACATTTCGTTTCGTAATTTTATACATCGTACATATAGCAGTTAATTTTATTGTCATTTTCGAGGCATACTTTTATACATTTCCATTGTCGAATTTACTCAAAACATGTTATGTTCTAAATGTATTTTTTTACTTGAAAGGGGTATAAGCATTGAAAAGAATCCTAGTTTTACACACAGGTGGAACAATTGCAATGGAGGAAGATAAAGAAACTGGGGTCGTACAACCAGGTAAAAAAAATCCTCTTTTAAAATTCATTCCTGATTTAGAAGGCGATGTTGATTTAATCGTTGAAGATGTGTTCCATCTACCATCTCCTCATATGACACCGAGCGAAATGTTACAATTACAAGTCATCATTGATGAAAGAGTAAAACAAGACAACATTCATGGCGTAGTTATTACGCATGGTACGGATACATTAGAAGAAACAGCTTATTTCTTAGATTTAACAGTACAAGCAACTATTCCGATCGTAGTGACAGGTGCAATGCGCTCTAGCAATGAGTTAGGTGCTGATGGTCTATATAACTTCTTATCAGCTGTAAAAGTTGCTAGTTGTGATGAAGCTGCAGAAAAAGGTGTTTTAGTCGTATTAAACGACGAAATTCATTGCGCTACAAATGTAACGAAAACACATACAAGTAATGTCGCAACATTCCAAAGTCCACAATACGGACCAATTGGAATGGTAACAAAACGCGGCGTTGTCTTCCATCACGCTTTAGTACATCGCGAATCATATACGATAAATAAAGTGTCTAAAAATGTAGTTGTTCTAAAAGCATATGCTGGCATGGATGATACATTATTAGCAGCAATCGAAAATCTTCCTGTAGACGGCATTGTTATCGAAGCTCTTGGACAAGGTAATCTCCCTCCAAGAACACTACCTAGCCTAGAAAGATTATTAAATAAAGGTATTCCTGTCGTATTGGTTTCTCGCTGTTTCAACGGTATCGTTCAAGACGTATATTCGTATGAAGGTGGCGGTAAACACTTAAAAGATATGGGCATTGTATTCACATACGGCTTAAATGCACAAAAAGCACGCATTAAATTACTTGTTGCATTAGAGAATACAAATTCTCATGAATCCATTCAAAATATGTTTATGCACGAATAAAAAGGAGCTGTCGAGATTTTCCCGACAGCTCCTTTTTATTTTTCTCTTGATGCAATGGTTTGCGCAATCACATCTCCATGAAATCTACCGTTCTCGATAAATATTTCATTTGCATTATTTCCAGCAGCAATGACACCTGCAATGAAAATATTTTCAGCATTCGTTTCCATTCTATCCTCTGTATAAATTGGACGTCCTGTTTCTTCATCAATCTGAACACCCATCTTCGTTAAGAAGCTATGATCAGGATGATAACCAGTCATCGCAAATACAAAATCGTTTTTGATTGTAAAAGCTTCACCATCAACTGTAAACGTTAATGTATGCTCAGTAATCTCTTTCACATGAGCTCCAAAATGCATTTGAATTGTACCGTTTCGTACTAACGCCTCAAATTCCGGCAAAATCCAAGGCTTTATGCTTGGTGAATACTCACTTCCACGATACAGTACCGTTACACGTGCACCAGATTTAACAAGTTCTAACGCGGCATCTACACTCGAGTTTTTCCCACCTATAACTACTACATCTCGATCAAAATAAGGATGCCCCTCTTTAAAATAGTGAGCTACTTTCTTCAATTCCTCACCTGGAACATTCATATAATTTGGATTATCATAATATCCAGTTGCTACAACAATATATTTCCCTATATACATTTCCTTACTTCCATCACGCTTTGTCGTCTCAACCTGAAAAACTTCTCCATCTTTTTGAACTTTCTCCACTCGCTCAAAAGCATTTACACGTACAGATTTACGTTTTACTACTTCACGATAATACGCAAGCGCTTGATTTCGAAATGGCTTACGATTTTCTGTAATAAAAGCTACATCACCAATTTCTAATTTTTCACTAGAAGAGAAAAATGTTTGATGAGTTGGATAATTATAAATGGCATTTACAATGTTTCCTTTTTCAATTACTAACGGATTTATCCCTACCTTTTGCAACGAAATTGCAGCCGCTAATCCGCACGGACCGCCTCCGATTATAATAACTGTTTCTTTCTGCATACTCGTCCACTCCTAGTCTTCTACCAATGCACTATTTATAAAAACAAGAAAAAACCTACTTACAGCAGTAGGCACCTATCTTTATTGTATTCATTTTTCATATATTTGTCATCTAAACGAAACGTACATCCGATAGACATCTGCTAAAAACTGCTGAAATTTAATACCTTGTTTCCCTAATACATTCTCAGGATCAATCTTTCTAGCTGGATCAAGCGTTTTATGTGACACGATATCTTTTTTCGGATTTAAGCCAAAGTTTTGGCATAAATACGCATGATACCATGTAAAACGATTATACGCTTCCCAAAAGTTAACATCACCACCATAACAAAGTTCCACTCCAATGGCCGCCTTATTCGCGTCATAGCCATATAAGTCATTATCCGTCGGCACACCATATCGAACATGATACGCAACTTCATTTATAGGAATAATCTCCAATATTGTTTTATCATCTATAAATGTATGTGCCGAAGCTTTCGGTTGTAATTCATTAAAGTAATCTCGATTGCCTATCGCATTGCTTCCAGGATTCCCCGTATCATGGCTTACGATAAATCTCACTTTAGTCAGAGGAATCCCCGGTCGTGAACTTCCATATCCAATATAATTGCGCTCTATAGGAAACATCGCCATTGCTACCAACTCCCGCTCTAGAAGATTACCTTACTTCCTTATATATGTATTCGGTAGCAATGTCCTTATCGCATATTTCTTACGCGAAGAGAAAATCGAAAATATTTGAAGTGAACACCATAAACAACAAGATACTTACAGCCACTCCATAAAAACCGTAAAACCAAACACAATCTTCTTTCGTATCTAAACCGAAAAATTTATTTACCGATTGTAATAATGTGCCACGCTTGCTTTGTTTGTTTCGTAATACTTCCACTCGCTCTACAACATCTGCTGGCATCATAAATCTTTGGTCTACTGTCATTTTCATCATTTATCTCTCCTTAAAATCATTTCCGTTTTGTTTATCTAAGGAGAGTATAGCACGTTTGTTCGTGTAGAACAAGCGTTCTTTTTTTATTTTTATTTTATTTTTCAGCAAGCCAAGTAAAAATTGAGATTACAACGGCAATAATCGGCCCTACTACAACCACACCAAATATCAGAAACAATAGCCCTTCCCCGAACATCCGAACGGTACTTATTTTGCGAGCTTTCATCGTTCTTGCGAGTTCTCCCTCTAACCTATTAACCTTTTCTTCTAATTGTTCTACTCGTTCCAACATTTCATTCTCCATATACAACACCTCATTTAATACTTCAACAAAAAAACGTGATTCCCTCGAAAGGAAATCACGTTTTCTCAAGATATAATATTTTATACCCAACCTCTGAAGCGGCTTGCTTCAGCCATTTTACGAACACCAACCATGTACGCCGCTAAGCGCATGTTCACTTTACGAACTTGTGCTGTTTCATAAATAGAATCAAATGATCTTACCATTACTTTTTCTAAACGTTGTTCTACTTCTTCTTCAGTCCAGTAGTAACCTTGGTTATTTTGTACCCACTCAAAGTAAGATACTGTTACACCACCAGCACTTGCTAACACGTCTGGAACAAGTAAAATTCCGCGATCTGTTAAAATTTTAGTCGCTTCTAATGTTGTTGGACCATTTGCAGCTTCAACAACGATTTTCGCTTTAATATCATTAGCATTTTCTTCTGTAATTTGGTTCTCAATTGCAGCTGGAACTAAAATATCGCAATCAAGTTCTAACAATTCTTTGTTTGAAATTGTATTGTTAAATAACTTTGTTACTGTACCGAAGCTATCACGACGGTCTAATAAATAATCAATATCTAATCCGTTTGGATCATGTAACGCGCCGTAAGCATCTGAGATTGCAATAACTTTCGCACCTGCATCATGCATAAATTTAGCTAAGAAGCTACCAGCATTACCGAATCCTTGAACAACAACGCGTGCACCCTTAATATCAATGCCACGTTTTTTCGCAGCTTCGCGAATACAAATTGTTACACCTTTCGCTGTTGCTGTTTCACGTCCATGTGATCCACCTAGTACAAGCGGTTTACCTGTAATAAATCCTGGTGAATTAAATTCATCAATACGGCTATACTCATCCATCATCCATGCCATAATTTGAGAGTTTGTGAATACATCTGGAGCTGGAATATCTTTCGTCGGTCCTACGATTTGGCTAATTGCTCGTACATAACCGCGGCTTAATCTTTCTAACTCACGGAATGACATTTCACGTGGATCACAAATAATTCCACCCTTACCTCCACCATATGGTAAATCAACAATACCACATTTTAAACTCATCCAGATTGAAAGTGCTTTCACTTCATTTTCTGTTACATTCGGATGGAAGCGAATTCCACCTTTCGTTGGACCAACAGCATCATTATGTTGCGCACGATATCCTGTAAATATTTTAACAGTCCCGTCATCCATACGAACTGGTATTTTCACTGTCATCATACGAATTGGTTCTTTTAATAATTCATATACTTCGTTTGGATAACCCAATTTTTCTAACGCTTCACTAATAACAATTTGTGTTGAATTCAATAGTTCAAAATGTTGTTCCCTTTGTTGTTGTGTTTTTGTTTGAGTTCCCTTTTCGGCTACCATAGTAAGTAAACCCCCTGTAATTTCACTTGTTTAGTAAACCTTCATTGCCTAGTATACACCCTTAAATTTGGAATGCAATAGAAAACGCTAACAAATATATACAAACTATTTTCTGTTGCAAGCGTTTTCACTATTATTATAGTCCTTTTATTACTTTTAGAAAAGTAAAATACTTAAATATTTAAATATTTTTTATTTTCATCAACCACACTCCCATAAAACTGCATATTTTATTTTCAAAAAGTATGTTCGAGTATTTACAATCATCCCTTCCCTTCTCCAAATAAAAACAAAACCTCAGCTATGTTGTATTAGCTGAGGTTTTGTTTTTTCACGAAGTAATTGTGTATTTGCTCTATCGCGTTAACATCCATTAATTCTTTACCGTACTCCATGATGCGATAAATGGTTGCTGTAGACGGATTACCGTATTCCGCTAAAATAGCTATAAAATCCGCCTTTAACAATTGAATTTGTTCCTCTTCTTCCACCCAAAGATAGAAGCGCTCATCCCACGTATATAGCTTTCCGCCAGTTACACCAAGGTTATATAAGCGATTCGACAGGTTAATTACGTCATCTAGCGTAGCAAACTCATATAATATATGCTCACTTTCATCTAGAGTCACTTGCATTTCAATAAACTCGTCACGGAACTCATCATCTGTATCCATTTCTTGATTTTCTTTCGTTACAATTACAACCATCCCTTGTGCTTGTAGAGAAAACACTTCAACTGCAATCGGACCATCTGCTTCAAACCCTAATTCCTTATTTGCTTCTTGCATCATATCACGAAATAATTGCTGCACTTTCGGTGCATTTCTCCATAAATCTTCTTTCGTTAATCCTCGTTCAGATAAATCATCAAATGTTAGAAAAATTTTTATCTTATTGTAATTTAATCGTTCCAGCCTCATCTCATACCCTCCCTACGTAACCAATGCATCTAATTTTTATTATATGAAATAGAAAATAGATGGTTCTTTTCGAACAACTATTCCGACATTTTTAACCATCCATCCCATTCTTCTTTCGTATCACCAATTAAGATTGTTTCAATGTCCAACTGGTTTAGAACGCCTAGCTTTCCGATAAATCCAACTAAAAGAGATTCCCTTTTTTCTTGTAATAAATTTATAAAGTTCATCGTCTTTTTCATTTCTTGTTCGTCAGCAAGAGATACAAATACATATTTCGGCTGTATTTCCTCTACCGCTGATAACATACCATCTTCAGCTAAGCTTGTCCTAATATATATCGCCTCATATCCTTTTAAGCGTAAATAAGTTGAAAAAATAAATCCTTTCAATGCATCCTTTTCTAACACAATAACTTTGTGTAAAGAGGAAAACATTGAGGCATTGTGATACACCATCCCTAGACGCGTTTGTAAAAATGATAGTGCATATTGAAATTGCACCATTGAAATCTCATTATTATTTTTTGACGTTAATAATTTGTCTGTCACTCGAAGAACAATACTGGCAACAACCTTCTCTGTTGAATATATACTAAAAGCTTCGTTTAATAATGCAGCAATTGTAATTTCATCAAATTTTAACAAAGCTTGTAGCAAATCGTCCACTAAAACAACTTCTTTATCGAAATGTATCTCTTTTTGAACTGTACTCTGCAAACGATTCTCTTCTAATAATCGAACTGCTTGTCCAATCATCATACCGGAAGAAACTTTTTCCATTAACCATTTTAAAATTTGAATATGCTCTTCTGTATATAAACGATGCCCAGCTTGATTCCGCTTTGGGGCAATAATTTGATATCGTCTTTCCCATGCACGAAGCGTACTCGGCTGAACTCCAATTATATTCGAAACGGCTTTTATATTGTATTTCCCATTAAGAGTTGGCATCATTTCCCTCCGCACAATGTAATGATGTGTGTTTGAGCAGGTGCTCGGAAACGAAGTGGTATCAATGTTGTTCCATACCCATTACTAACAAAGAGAATCGTATTTAAATGGTTATATACGCCACCTTTTAAATATTTTTTAGATGGGAATAATCGGATTTGCCCTCCATGCGTATGGCCACTTAACACAAGTGAAATCTGTTCATTTCCAGACATTTTTTTTATTATATCAGGGTTGTGACTAACTAGGATACGAAAACCATCTTCTTTACAATCCGCCAATGCCAAATCTAGACGATCACGGTGCAATCCAACATCATCTATACCGAGCAAACAAATTTTCTCGCCTAATTCAGACTCAAATACCACTCTTGTATTATCTAAAACTTTTACGTTATTTTCTAATAATAACGCATCTAATTCATGATATTCTATCTCATAATCATTGTTTCCCCACACAAAATATACAGGAGCTATCTCTCTTAACTTTTGAATATTCGCAGAGATTTTTGATAAAGAGACACCTTTCTCTGCTAAATCTCCTCCGATAATTACGAGATCTACTTTTCCTTTTACTTGTTCAATTAACAAATTCGAAATGACTCTTCTATGAATATCAGAAATAAAAAACACATTTACTTTTTGAAAACTTTTCGGAAATTCTTTAAATACTAAAGTATGTTCCAACACCGTATTACGCATCGCTTCTTTATACATCACAAGAAGCAATAAAATCCCCATGCCTATGAGAGTACTGAATAATATAATCCATATCATATTTTTGACTCCCCTCCTCATAAAGATAATCCTAGGCTTTTATAACAAACGGTGATCGCTTAACTCACTAGCTTTCTTGCTTTGTGGACTTATCTTTTATCGGAATTTTTAATTCTTGACCTGCACTCACTTCATCTTCTTGCAAGTTATTATACTTTTTAATTACTTCAATTCCATTTCCATCTGAAAAATATTGCTTCGCTATACTTTCTAAAGTTTCTCCCTCTTTCACAGTATGCGTTATTACTTTTTCAGAATGTTTCTGCGACTCAGATTTAGCTGAATCAAAGAAGATTACTTCAAACGCACTTTTTCCGGCATTATTACTATCACCCTTCACCTGAATATATTTATCCGTGTACCACAAAATACTAATCGGCAGCAGAATGAATAGAAATGTTAAAACCCGGACGAAAATGTGATTTATTTTAAACTTTTGTTTTTTTTCTTTATTTCTATGAATTTCACTACGCGGCGGTAAACTTTCTTTTTCTTCCACTCGCTCAACTTCTAATTCCTCTTCAAAATCAGGAATTCGTTTCCTCATGTTGTTCACCACCACCTTCCATTTATTTTCTTAATTGGAGTCCCATTATAAAATCAACAAGAAAGTGTGCAAAGATTGTTATAAACAAATTTCCTGTCCATTCAAATACATAACCAAAGACAAAACTAATGAAACAGACGAAACAAAACAAAAATGGCTTTGTTATATAACGAATATGTAACACTGCAAATACGAAGCTCGCAATTACAATTCCAAAATGAGTCTGTACTACACCTCTAAATAAAAATTCTTCTGCAAAACCAATTAAGAACGTAATAACGAGTAAGTGTAGAACGGACATTCCTCGAAACATCTTATCGTTAATACCACCATCATCAAACCAAGACTCCGGAAACACTCGCATTGCAACATAATCTAATAACACAATACCAATCGCTAACAAACCACCTATAATAAGTATAGATACTGGTTCCCATTTCCATAAATTAAAGACTTCTTTTACATCTTGAAATAATATATATGCCAGTAAACAGCCAATACCGATAATAATTAACTGTGTTATATATAGATTCAGCCTTATTTCCTGCGGACTCATATCTTCAACATTATGCCTTTGAATGTTCATCATTCCTCCATCTTTTCTAGGCCGAAAAGCTTTTGTAACTCTGTTTCCCAATTATAGTCGAAATCCGATTGTTGCGCTCGTCTTTTTTTATAATCTTCTTTTATAATACCGCAATAATCGCAGCAATTAATTAACTCTTGCTCTTTCCTATAACCGAACTGTTGCAGCACATATTCACGTCTACACCCTTTAACTTGTATCCATGATTTCATATTTTCTAGCTCACTATATTTATTACGCAACCTTATTTCTACTTCAGCTATTAATCGGTTCATAATTTCATCTGACAAACCTTCTAATAATAATCTTCGTTGTTGTATAATTCCAACCTGTTCGAGATGATAACGAACGAAACGCCAATATTGCTCATTAAATCTTGCTGCATTATAACAAATTTCTTCTACATCTTCTATTGGTAATTCTTTCGTTTGAAACATTCTTTCTTGTAGTAAAGAAAATAAAAATTGTATTTGTGACTTACTTGGCAATTCATCCTCAATGATTGAAATTGGTAAATCATGATCCAACGGACTACATAATAAAATAGCTATACTCGGTTCGCCATCTCTTCCAGCTCTTCCGATTTCTTGTAAGTAAGAAGCTATATTAGTTGGATAATGAAAATGAATAATATATCGTGTATTCGCCTTATTTACCCCCATACCAAATGCACTTGTGCATATTACAAGTTGCAATTGATCGTTCATAAACTGCTGTTGAATTAACATACGCTCTTCATGTTCCATACCACCATGATAAAAAGCTACACCAGTAACACCTTTCCCTCTCAAGTATTCCGTTAACCTTTCTGTCCACGCTCTACTTGAGCAATATACAATCCCCGGCCCTTGTAAATACATCACCTGCTCTAAAAGCGCCTCTTTCTTTTCTTCTATCGTCTCTACAAATTGCACATCCATTGCAATATTAGGACGATCAATAGAGTATACATGTTCCGCGGCACCCTTTAAATTTAAACTATTTGCGATATCCTGCAGTACCCCTTTTGTCGCTGTGGCTGTCAATGCTAATACTGTAGGAGAACCAATATTTTCAATAACTACATTTAGTTTTTTATAGTCCGGTCTAAAATCATAACCCCATTGAGAAATACAATGAGCCTCATCAACAACAAATAATGAAATATGAATTTTCTTCAATTCCCTAATTAATAACTCCGACTGTAACATCTCTGGTGAAACAAAAATAAATTTATATGAAGATAATTTTTTCATCGCTTCTCTTTTTTCATTTAATGTCCGAAAACTATTAAATGCTATTACTCGGTTTTTCACAACATACTTTAATTGTGTCACTTGATCTTCCATTAAAGATAATAACGGTGATACAACAAGCACTGTTCCTTCTCGCATAAGCCCCGGAAACTGATAGCACATAGATTTCCCTCTTCCAGTCGGAAGCATTGCTATCACATCTTTTCCTTCTAATAAATCTGTAATAACTCCTTTTTGACCTGGACGAAATTCAGAATATCCAAACCACTTATATAAATATTCTTCAAGTTTCATTTACACCCTCCATCCGCGCTAATACAAGACGAACTTCAAAATAAGAGATATCTTCTCCAACCGCTTGTTTCAAAACACGTAACTTCCGCGTTTGCAATGCTTCAATTACTTTTATTACTTTGTCTATCTTTTCTTTTTCCATAAACATTTCAATAGAAAAATCTTTTTCTCGCAAAGCAATTTCAACAAAATGATCTTCTATCGTTGCAACCTTTAAATTCCGAATCGTCGCTATTTCTTCTAAAGAACGTCCTTGTCTCCAAAAATTATATGTTTTTTTCGTGGATAAACTAAATAATTCAGCTCTCTCATTTGGATAAGATATAATTTCAGCTAATAGTGGAAATTCATTTTCTTTATCACGAACTTCTTGTATAAAGAAATGCATTGTACCCCAAAATAAAAAATACACCCTGAATATATCTTGTTTCGTAATTTCTGCTAATTGTTGCAATGTACAACCAATACGTTCATAACCCGTTAGTCGATATGTTACAATCGTCGCTTCTATCGTATTGCTCTTTTCTAAAAGATTATGTACTTCCGTCCATAGTTTTCTCGCCAACTCACTTCTCTTATATGGTATTCCTGTTAGAAAACGTTTCACCCACATCATTATTTCTGTATCTTGCTGAATTGGGATAAACTTCGTATTATTCTGTTGTAAATTTGATATGGTTTGAATAATTAATGATAATCTTTTCCAAAATGTTTCACCTAATTCACCATAATGTAAACCATGCAAATGCGCCGGAAAAGCATAAACTTTCCCCCATTTATGTAACTGCATTTTACCCGTAGGTGTTAACACATATGTATTTTCATGTATTTCTTGAATAAAATTCGCTTGCAACAACTTTGCAACTTCACCATCATAGTCATTTCTATTCAATGATTTATATATTCCGAACAAAAAAGAAATTCGGAACATATTTCCATCTTGTAAAGTTTGCGAAGAACGTTTGCCCTTTAGTAAATAATAAATAGAAGAAACGGTTCTTTCACCATTCAATTGTTTTAAACAATGCAACAAAGTATATTGTATTTGCATGACCGCTTCCACCTTCCAATCTTAATTTCATTCTTTTCAGTACAATTACACTATCTACTTTCGCTCATTAAACTTATCATATAAGAACTATATACTTGTATATATTCTATTGTATCAAACGAAATCATATTTACGTATTTTGAAAATCTTATGACATAATTCAAAAATGAGTTGACACTCTAATTGATAAGCATTATCATTATAATTTTATGTTGAAAAGTTTTACAAACCGTTTTACAATAAGGTTATAATTTTTATGGCGAGCTTTTCACATACATATTATCAGGAGGGAAAAAAGATGGCAAAATATACAATCGTTGATAAAGATACTTGTATTGCATGTGGTGCTTGTGGCGCTGCTGCACCAGACATTTATGACTATGATGATGAAGGTATTGCATTTGTAACATTAGATGATAACCAAGGTATCGTTGAAATTCCAGATGTATTAATTGAAGATATGATGGATGCATTCGAAGGCTGTCCAACTGACTCAATTAAAGTTGCTGACGAATCATTCGACGGAGACGCTTTAAAATTCGAATAGTCTTTTATTAACTTCAAAAAATGCCCCTCATATTGATGAGGGGCATTTTTTGTATCTAAATTTTATTTTCCGTAATAAAAAACCATTAGTAGTTTCACACTACTAATGGTTTTAATATATATTATGCATTTTTCATTTTTGCAAACACCCATACTTTCAGGCGTGAGAATAATGCTACAAATACAATTGTTACAACAATTCCTTTAATTAAATTAAATGGTAAGATTGCCGTTACAACCGTTGTTCTTATAGCTTCGCTAGACATAGCCGGTGAATTTAAAAACCAAGTGTAAGCCGGGAATATGATGATGTAGTTTAATACACTCATAATAAGTGCCATTGTAATTGTCCCTAGCATTAATCCTGTAGTTAAACTCTTCACAGTACGGTACTTTCTAAATAAGAAAGCTGCTGGTCCAATAAATAAACATCCTGCAATAAAGTTTGCAATTTCTCCAACTGGTACTCCCGTTAAACTTCCTTGAATCCCGTAATGTAAAATGTTCTTTATCGCCTCTACAATCACTCCTGCTACTGGTCCAAAGATAATTGCTGCAATTAGAGCTGGTACATCACTAAAATCAATTTTCAAAAATGGCGGAAGCCCTGGGAACGGGAAATCTAACATCATTAGTAAATATGCAATACTACTTAGCATCGCTACACTCACCATCTGCACTACACTGTTTTTTTGTTTCATCTTTCTCTCTCCTTTTCCATCGATCATCTCATGGAAAGTGGAAAGGTTCTGCTATGCCTATTTTTTCATAGAACGAAAAAACCCTTTGTGTTTTACACAAAGGGAGAGTTTAAGGCACATCAAACAGACGTTCAAATCCATATCTTTTTTGAACGCTTGAACCTCCATCTTCTCCCATCCAGACTATACTGTCGGCTTTGGAATCACACCAAATCCTGCCTTAACGGCTCGCGGGCTTAGAACAAAATCATAAATAGTTCATCACCGCCGGTCGGGATTTTCACCCTGCCCCGAAGATAGACCGATATTCTATTTTCCCCTTCATTATACAACAACCTCATAACATTGTGAACTAAAAAATTGTAACTTATTTAAAATTAGTTATTTATTTTTCGTAACAACGAATAAATTGCGAGATATTTTACAATACAATCCATATTTTTTATTATTCGGCATTTCTCTTTTGAATTACCTAGTCATATATAATTAAAAGTGATAAGATATTGAATTGTTAAGATAAGAACATTTTCTGAGTTATGGAGGAAATGTCATGAAAAAAGACAAGAGACATTCTATTCGAGAAGCAATGAAAAAAAACTTAAGAAAAGAATACTTTTACTTAAAAAAAGAATTACTTTTCTACTGCCCAATTGATTTAGGCACATTCTCAAACGAGACATACTATGCTACTTTCGATGAAGATGGCATTAGTATTTATCAGTATGATAAAAAAACAGAAAGTAAATTAAAATTGTGTGAGCGTCATCCGTGGAAGAGTTGGAATAAAGTGAAGATTGATCACTATTTGACAACTTCTCAATTTATTTTTCAGGGTGAGCGAAATTGGATCTTATCTCTTTTTCAAAAAGGAAAAGAAGCTCAAAAAATTATTGAAGAGCATACATCTTTACAAACAGAAGTTGTTTCCCGCTCTTTCTTAAAAAAACTTCCTGGTTTTCGTTCTAATACACCACTGAATAAATACATCGGTAGTATTTGTTACACTGCACTTATTGCATTTTTATTAAAATGGATGATTCCATTTCAAGCACCACAAATCGCCCTGTATTCTATTTCGATTGGTTGTATGCTTCTTGGCCTACTTTGTTTGACAATCGGTTTAATTGAACCGACTATCGTACTGTTTCGAACAAAAGAGAAAACAAGAACAAAAGTTTTTTACTTATATAGCTATATAGCTATTTCTGGATTTATATGTGTCTTTATTTTTTGGTAAAAGAAGCCGTCCCAAAATAAATTTTGGGACGGTTTTCTTTTAGATATAGATGCTCTAATTCACTCAATAGTTCTAGCAAAAGCGCCCATATAATTTCATTTACATTGAACCTTATTTAAGAAGAACATAAATTTGTTCAAAGTTTAATTTTTGAAATGTTTCCTTTACTTAACATATAATTGTTGATTAGGATAAATTAGCTCTTGCTGCAATCCATTTTTTTCTTTAATTTCCTTAAGTGTCATACTAAATTTCCGTGCAATACTAACTAAAGTATCCCCTTTTTGTACGACATATAATGATGAAGAAACAACTTCATTTCTTTGTTCATTTAAAACAAGCAATGGGTTCATCGCATTCTTTTTCGCCATCGTCCATCTTCCTTGATGAAGTTCTAGATGTAAGTGTGCACCTCGCGATTCTCCCGTGTTCCCTACTTCTCCAATTTTTTCTCCTTTGGAAATATAATCTCCTTGACCCACATATCTCTTATTTAAATGTGCATATACAGCCTCATATTCTCCGTGTTTAATAAATACAACATTTCCATAACTACTTGAATAATAAGACTTCGTTACCCTACCATCTTGAATAGCTGCCACAGGCGTTCCAATCGGCGCAGCTACATCAATACCATAGTGTTTTCCATGCCTTGTCCCAAAATAATCACTTATCTGACCTTCAACAGGCCATGTCCATCGATTTTCTTCTGCATAAACATGTAATTGAGATACAAACAGCATACTCAATAACATGACGCCGCATTTTAAAACTTTCATATACATCCTCCGTTTTCTAATTACCACCATACCTTCTCTATTTTGGTATATTACAGAAAAAAGTATACAAAAAAAGAAAGTGAATTACTCCACTTCCTTCTCTTTCTTATCACGAAAAACTAATGCACTACGGTTATACTCCACATCTTTCACTTGTAATCGGGCATTTATTACTCGAGCTATCGCAAACAAATAATCAGATAATCTATTTACATACTTTAAGACAACTTCATTTATTTTCACTTCTTTTTGCAATGATACTATAGAGCGTTCTGCTCTCCTTACAACAGTACGTGCAATATGAATAGTAGCCGCCGCCTCGCTACCACCTGGCAAAATAAAGCGTTCTAATGGCGGGGCTTCTTCTATATATAAATCAATCTTTCTTTCTAAACTTTCAACCATCTCAATTGTCACTTTATAAGGAATTTTTTGTTCCACTATTGCCAAGTCTCCTCCGCAATCAAATAGTTCATGTTGAATATTTTCGAGCTCATTGTAAATATCTCTAAAAGCCCCGCCTTGAACCTTAGTCATTGCATATCCAATATGAGAATTTGCCTCGTCTATTGTTCCATACGCTTCCACACGGATATCATCTTTATCAACCCTGCCACCTATTACACTTGTCGTTCCTTTATCTCCTGTTTTTGTATATAATTTCATTTCTTCACAGCACCCTCTCTTGTTATTCTTGATTCGACCAAGATAGAAAAAAGTTCTACCATTCTTTATTTAATTGAGTTTACAAAAAAATAAAAAACAGCAGAACTTTATTCATTATCAACTTTAAAAAAGCATATCTAAATTATACGATTCGGTAAATATACAGAGAATGTAGTTCCTTCTCCAACAACACTTGATACAGAAATTTTACCGTCATGGCCTTGAACAATATTTTTCGCAATTGCAAGCCCGAGTCCTGTTCCACCCTTTTTCCCACGTGTTCTCGCTTTATCAGCTTTATAGAAACGATCAAATAAAAATGGAATATCCTCTTCTGGAATGCCTACACCCGAATCTTGTACTTCAAAAATGAGGCCATTATTTTTCTTATCAATTACAAGCGTTACATGTCCACCCGCATTCGTATGACGAATTGCGTTATCAATCAAGTTCGTCAACACTTGTTCCATCCGATCTGCATCAAACGCATATTCTTCAATCTGATTCCGGAAATCAACTGTTAGTTCAACTTCTTTATCCTTTGCAATCCCTTGGAATTTACGACCAATTTTTTCCACAAACGGATGTATGTCCACTTCACCAATATGTAACTCTACGTGACCGCTTTCCATACGAGCTAAATCTAACAATTCATTTACAAGTTTACCTAAACGAACGGATTCATCATAAATGATTTGAACAAACTCATCTATTTCCTCTTTCGTTTGCACAATATCATCTAAAATCGCTTCACTATACCCTTGCAGCATGACCATCGGTGTACGAAGTTCATGTGATACATTCGCAATAAAGTCTTGACGCATTTTCTCAAGACGACGTTCTTCCGTCATATCTCGCAGTACCGCTACAGCCCCACGAATTTTCGTTTGATTGTAAAGTGGTGTCATAAGAACTACATAGTTCCCTTTTTGTAAATTAATTTCAACAACTTGTTGTTGCTCGCTTTCTACAACGAGATGGAATAGTTCCACAAGTTCAGAAGGTAATTTTTTACTTAACTCTATCTCTTTTTCTTCTTGCCAAACTTGTAAGAAATGTTCAGCCGGTGGATTAATAACTACGACTTCACCTTCTTGATTTAACGTAATAACTCCATCTGCCATACTACTCAAAATACTAGCTAACTGTTCTTTTTCTTGCTGCAAAGCATTCATATTAAACTTCAACTGTTTACCCATTTGATTTAAGGCCGTTGCCAGCTCACCAATTTCGTCCTGAGATACCATAGGAGCCTTTGCATCAAATTTCCCACGTGACACTTCAAAAGCAACCTCACGCATTTTACGAAGCGGTGCTGTAATCCGAGTAGATAAGAAGAACGCAAAGAAAGTTGTTAATATAATCGCAATCCCAGCGGCTAAGAAAATGAAATCAGTCGTTCTCTCCATATCTTTTATTGGCACTTGTAAAGATTCATATACGAACACTGCGCTTTGATTTTTTGATTGCACTGGTTTCCCAACGATCACAATATCATTTTCAGTGCTTTTATTCTTTCTATTATCAGAAGCTTTTCTAATGTTGTTCTTAATTTCTTTTTTGTCCGTAAAAACAGCGGCTAATTCTTTATCTTCTTTTAAATTATCCATTGTAAGGGTGACTAACCCTTCTTGTTTCGGTGAAGAAGAGATTTCCTTGCCATCTTCTACAATAATAATCCTTGAAAGTGGATCAGAGAATTTGTACGCGATGTTCTCAATCGTTTTTACATCAGCACCTTCTTCAATTAATTCCGTAACACTTGTTGCGACTTTTTGAAGTCTATTTTCACTCATATCAACATAATACGTTCTAAAAAATTGTGAAAGTAAAATCGCAACAAATCCAAGAACAAACGAAACGAGAAGTAATATGGTCATCCATAACTTCCCTACTACACTTCTCCAAAGCATCAGTCGTTCACAACCTCAAATTTGTAACCTACACCCCAAACAGTAACAATCATTTTCGCTGCATCTGGTGATTTTTTGCTTAACTTCTCACGTAAACGCTTTACATGTGTATCAACTGTACGTAAATCTCCGAAGAATTCATATTGCCATACTTCTTTTAACAGCTGCTCACGATCGAATACTTTATCAGGAGCTTTCGCTAAAAATAATAGTAACTCATATTCTTTCGGCGTTAAGTTTACTTCATTGCCATCTGCAGTAACACGGTGTGCATCGTTATCAATTGTTAAGTGAGGGAATACAGTAACATCTTTTGTCGTTGTATCTTGTGTAAAGAATGTTGTTGGTACAGCACGACGTAATACCGCTTTCACACGTAGCACGACCTCACGTGGACTAAACGGCTTTACAATATAATCATCTGTTCCAACTTCAAATCCTTGTACTCTATTTACTTCTTCACCTTTTGCTGTCAGCATAATAATTGGTGTCGCTTTCTTCTCACGAACCCCTTTACATACTTCAATGCCATCTTTACCAGGCATCATAAGATCTAATAAGATTAAATCGTAATCATTTTGCAACGCCATTTCTAAAGCTGTATCACCATTATCTGCTTCTTCAATCGTATATTGTTCTCTTTCTAAGTACATTTTCAATAAACGACGAATACGATCCTCATCATCTACAATTAAAATTCTTGATTCATTTTCCATCTCTACCCGCTGCGTACTCTCACCTCAGCGGTTCACACCTACCCTTCTTTAACTATTATGTTGCGCTATTCTCGTTTATTTAAGCAATCTTCTAAATGTTTCACTTCCCATATTATGCTTCACAAGAATAATAAATTTTGTTCAATTTTTTTCCAAAACTATGTATTTTTTTTGAACTGTATATAATGTCCTCGACATCATTTTACAAAATCAACCGCTACTTTGTCATGTTTTTCTCAAAAAAGAAGAAAAGTTGACAAAAATAAAATAGGAAAGTGACATGCACTCTCCTATTTTATTTCTCTATGCATATGAATGTAAACCGGCAATAATTAAGTTTACTACAATAAAGTTAAACATAATGATTGCAAAACCAATTACTGCAAGCCAAGCTGATTTCTCTCCATGCCACCCTTTAGATAATCGTAAATGTAGTACTGCAGCATAAAAGAGCCACGTTATAAGTGCCCAAACCTCTTTCGGATCCCAGCCCCAAAAGCGCGTCCACGCTATTTGAGCCCAAATCATCGCAAAAATTAATGCACCTAATGTGAAAACTGGGAATCCAATTGCAATAGATCGATATCCGATTTCATCTAGTAAATCACTATTCGTATTCTTTACTAACGGCTGAAGTGCCGCCGATACTCGCTTCCGTAAAACGAGTCTTAATACAATATACAGTAATGTTCCAACTAACACTGACCAAATAACAGTATTTAATTTTTTTGCATTTACAATTGCTGGAACTTCAACTGCCGGTTCTAATTTATTTTCTGTCAGTAACTTCCCTTCATGCGGTCCAACTAAAGCCGGAAGATTGTACTTCATTTCCAGTTGTTGTTCATTTTTATCAATCCATTGAAACTTCGCTTCATATTTCATACTAGAAAATACCGTTGTTACTCCAATAAATCCAACTGTACAAACAAGTGTAAATACTACCGTCTCTAGCCAAAATGTACGTTTACTTCTCGTCGATTGATCTACATTTTTCAATAAATACATAACGCCTGTAATAAAACTAATCGCTAAAATGGCTTGTCCTGCTGCTGCCGTCGTCACGTGAATATGTAACCAATTACTTTTTAAAGATGGAATAAGCGGAGATATTTCCCTCGGAAACATACTTGCATAGGCAATTAATAAAAGCGCAACTGGTAATGCAAATAGTCCGATTATGCTTACACGGTACATAAAATACATGACAATAAATGCTCCTACAAGCATCATGCCGAAAAATGTACCGAATTCAAAAAAGTTACTAACTGGCGCATGCCCTGATGCAATCCACCTTGTAACAAAATATACTGTTTGTGCTATAAACCCTAAAATTGTAATCGTTATTCCTACATTTGCCCATTTATGACCCTTTTCTTTAATGGCTCCTCCAAAAAATAGAGTCGCAATTAAATATAAAATAAATGCGGTAAAGAGAAAGTTACTACTTATTTGCACCATATCGTTTCCCCACCTTAACTAATTTTTTTATCAATTACTTTATCATTTGGCTGTGGAATTGCTGTACCTTCTATTACTCTTTCAATATCTTTCTTTAAACCGAACCAATTTTTATTTGTATGCCCTGCAATCCACCATTCATCATTAACACGTTGTATCCAAATACGGCGATGATTCCAATACATACCTTGAATGACACCAACCATAAATATAAATCCTCCAATGCCGAGAATCCAAAGCGTTAAATCTTTTCTTACAGTAAGTGCTGTTGCATTTTGCATTTCAACACCTGCAAACGACATTTTATATTTGTTGTTTCCATCTGGTTCTATATTTTGCTGAATACCAACAAAACTCACTTCGCCATCTGGTGTTTCAGGTGTAAACATTTTAAATACAAATGCAGGATTGTTTGGTAATTTCGTTTTCGTATTTGGTTTTCCATTCTCATCAAAATAAAAATCAGGAAAATAGCTTAATAGTTCTAGAGAATAACCAGTTCCTAAATCATATTTTTCCTTAGGATTCGTTAAATCTACTTTAATCGGTCCCCACTTTTGATTATTTTCTTTATTTTGTAAGTTAAAGGACATACTTTTAAATTCACTTTCTTTATAATCCACTTGATACACTGCAAATTGATCAAATTTCAGTGGTTCATTCACTCGAATTTCTGCTTCTTTTACTTTTTCTAATTTCGGTTTTTGTCCTGCTATATTTTCTCCTACTGCTTTATATAATACGGCATTCGTTTGGAAGTTTTTCGCAATCATTTTATCGCCTACACGATCAATCGCTTCATCAAAAACTTCCTTGTCCTTACTTTTATCATAAACTTCTTTTATAAATTTCTCGTTTTTTAAGTAGTATTGTCCATCCGTCCCTGGTATCTCTTTCGTTTCACCGTCACGTAACCAAAGTGCTTCGTCTACGTACATACTCGGTAAAAAACGAAGCATCGCACCGAATAAAAAGATAATAAGACCGATATGATTTACATATGGACCCCAACGCGAGAAGCGTCCCTTTTCTGCTAAAACGTTTCCGTCTTCCACTTTCACGTTATAGTTTCTTTTCTTTAAATTCTTTTGCACTCTTTCCAGGTCACCTTCTTGCGGTGTACCAGTCCCATATAATCTCTGTCTCTTTAAAAAGCTAGGATGTCTTTTTACGCCTTGCTTTTTTAAAGCTTTATAAAGTGGAATAACACGGTCTAAACTACATATCACAAGTGAAATACCGATAGAAGCAATCAAAATCATATACCACCATGAACCGTATAAATTATTAAACCCTAATTGATAGTATAATTGTCCTAAAAATCCGTATTCTTGTTTATAATATTCAGCTGGTGCAATCCCTGGAGTTATGTACATTTCTTGCGGAAAAATAGTTCCTATCGCTGATGCAGCTAAAGTTATTACGATTAGCCATACACCCACTTTTACAGAAGAGAAAAAGCTCCAAATTTTATCGATTATCGTTTTTGTCTGCGTGAGAGATCTCCGTGCACTCCCCTCATAGCGCATATCCAATAGTTTTGTATTTTCATTGCTTTCAAATGGTTTCCCGCAAGCTTCACAAAAAACGGTTCCTATCGGATTAACATGTCCACATTCACATTTAATTTCTTTCAACACTCTCACCGCCCCTGTATCTATATGTACTATTGTATATTCTAACCTCAAGTTACCGCAATACTCAGAATTTTTAAACCAGAGGCACTATAGACACGCACCCCTTATGTAAAGGCTTTCTTTATTACGGAGTAATTTTCTTTAAATACCCTTCTAACTGTTCTTTCGTTTGTTCACCTATAATTTGCTCCACTACTTTTCCATCTTTATCAATCAAAAAGCTTGTCGGTAATGGACCTACTCCATATGTCCCTATAATCTTTTGTCCTTTATCAATGGCAACTGGGAATTTCAAACCATACTGGTTCACAAAGTTCTTTATTGCAATATCCGTTTCATCTGCATCTAACGCTATGATTTCAACACCTTTTTCTTTATACTTTGGATATAATTCATTCATATAAGGCATTTCTTTTTCACAAGGTTTACACCACGTGCCCCAAAAGTTTAAAAATACACCTTTTCCCTTTAAATCTTTTAGTTCAATTTTCTTCCCTTCTAAATCCGTCACAACAAAGTTAGGTGCTTCTTTTCCGATTTGCATTTTCTCTTTATTAGCAAAGAATCCTTGATAAAGGGTAAATCCTACAGCACCACATAAAATGAGTAGAATAATAACGCGAAATAATAAGCGATTTTTCTTCATATTACTTCTCCTCTCCTCGATAAATGTTATGTATTATCTTCTGTAAATGTTGTATTGAATAAATCACCAGCAGAGCACTCCACTGGTGAATTTTTAACTCTATAGCTTATCTTGGCTTTGTAGAAGCAAGCGCGCGTAATTGTTTCACCTCATGTGGTGTCAATTCTCTCGCATCACCAGGTCGCAGGCTTCCTACTTCTAAGAAAGCATAACGTTCACGTTTTAATTTCACTACTTTACAGTCTAACGCTTCAAACATACGACGTACTTGACGATTACGTCCTTCATGAATTGTTAATTGTACAATAGCCATTTCTTTACGCTTGTCCCAAGAAATAATTTTCACACGTGCTGGTGCTGTTTTACCGTCTTCTAACGTAACACCGCGTTCTAACATGCGAATTTTCTCACCTGTTAATGGCCCTTTTATTTTTGCAACATATGTTTTTTCAACTTTATATCTAGGATGCATTAATACGTTTGCGAAGTCCCCATCGTTTGTCATTAATAATACGCCAGACGTATCATAATCTAAGCGTCCGATTGGGAATAAACGTTGTGTAATTTCCGGGAAAAAGTCCGTTACAACACTTCTTCCTTTATCGTCTGATACACTTGAAATTACGCCAGTTGGTTTATATAGTAAAAAATAAACAGGTTCTTCTTTTTCAAGAGGGATGTTATTTACTTCTACTTTATCTTGAGGAGTTACTTTTGTCCCTAACTCCTTCACTATTTTTCCATTAACTTTCACTTTTCCTTGCTGAATTAATTCCTCAGCCTTTCTTCTCGATGCAATACCTGCTTGCGCAATCACTTTTTGTAATCGTTCCATTTCTTTTTTTCACCTCGAATTTATCTTACCTTACATTAGAAAGACTTGGCAACCGCATACGCTTTACGGCTATTCGCTTCATCTTACTTAAACAACATAGCGATGATAATAAACATATAAAGGTCAAATCATGTTTTTACCCTTTATTATTGTCCATATTTTTCATATTTCTCACAATAAAAGTTCATCATTTTGTCAAAAATACCACATAAAAAAACCACTATTAAGCTACACCTTAATAGTGGTCGTATACGTATTATAAGCGAAATAGCGTAAAAAATGAATAGTATTACTGAAACAATAAAGAAACGAACACAATTGAGCATATAATCCCGATTAAATCTGCAAAAAGTCCTACTTTTAGTGCATCCCCCATTTTTCTGATCCCAACCGCTCCAAAATATACAGTTAAAATATAGAAAGTCGTATCTGTACTCCCTTGCATCGTAGAAGCCAATCTCCCAATAAACGAATCTGGCCCATATGTGGCAATTAAATCGGTCGTAATACTTAAACCAGCAGAGCCTGAAATAGGGCGTATAAGTGCTAGTGGAACAATTTCTGCTGGAACATGGATCAAATCTAACATTGGCTTCATTACCGATATCATTGCGTCTAATGCACCTGAAGACCGGAATATAGAAATAGACACAAGCATTCCAACCATAAACGGTAAGATGGAAATTGCAATTTGAATCCCTTCTTTTCCTCCCTCAACGAACGATTCATACGTCGGTACTTTCTTTACTGTGCCATATAAAAGGATAAAACCAATTACACAAGGAATTACCCATAAGGAAATTGTATTTACAATACTCATTTTTTCCGCCCCTTTCTACTCCTTCTTCGGTAAAAATAGCGGTCAATCCAAATTGCTCCAATCATAGAAAGTACTTGTGCAATAAATGTTACCCCAACAATTTCAGTAGGATTCGCTGATTCATACGTCATTCGAATGGAAATGACTGTCGTAGGAATTAATGTAATGGCTGATGTATTTAATGCTAGAAACGTCACCATAGAACGGCTCGCCGAATCCTTTCCTCCATTTAACTCTTTCAGTTGTTCCATCGCTTTAATACCAAGAGGGGTTGCTGCATTACCTAGACCAAAAAAGTTTGCCATCATATTTGATAGAATAAATCCCATAGACGGATGATCCTTTGGTATTTCTGGAAACAACCTTTTTACTATCGGCATAAAAAGTGTAACTAATTTTTTTAACAATCCGGCTTCCTCTGCAATTTTCATTAAACCGAGCCAAAATACTAAAACACTAATAAGTCCTATACAAATCGTTACCGCATCTTTTGCTCCGTCAAATACAGCTTTATTCACTTCTTCCATCGTGCCATTTATCATGGCGTATACAATCCCAATGACAGCCATCGCTACCCATACGAGATTAACCATCGTTCCCAACACCTATCATGTAAGAAAAAATTTCTTTCACATTATTCCAGTAAAGTCCCGTTGTAGCTACTAACTTCCGTTTACTATAAAATAAATTCCGTTCTCCAACTTTTTCATTACCAACATAAATGTCTGTCTTCCCAACCTTTACTCCATCCGTAAGTTTTATACTTTTATGGAGTTCAACTTTTAATACTACGTTCTTTTTTTCTTCTTCAGTTAACGGTACCGAAAAACTATTTTTCGTATAAACATGGTTGGCATACTTCTTTTCATTTATTTCAGCAATTGCTCCTTGTCCTAAAACTTTCGTTTGTTTGAAACGTTCAAAACCTTTATCAAACAAATTCATATGATCATCCCAATCACTAGAGGCACTCAAAGTTACGACAATTAAATCTAGTCCATCTTTTGATGCCGTTGTCACAAGCGTTCGCCCAGCTTTCTTCGTAAAGCCTGTTTTTCCTCCTGTTGCAAATTCATAATAAGACGTTACCAGCTTATGTTTATTTTTCCACGGGTAATCCCAAGAATCTGATTTATATGTTTTGGTTCCAAAGATTTTCTTAAATGTCTCGTTTCCCATTGCATATTTCGTTAATAATGCCATATCGTAAGCCGACGAATAATGTGATCCATCTCCATCTAAGCCATGAGGGTTTGAGAAGTGCGTATCTTTCATTCCAATTTCTTTCGCTTTTTGATTCATTAAATATACGAATCCATCTATACTCCCACCCACACTTTCAGCAATTACTTGCGCTGCGTCATTACCAGATCTAAGCATGAGTCCGTATACTAAATCTTCTAACTTCACTTTTTGTCCAGGCTTTAAATAGATTGCCGATCCTTCCACCCTCACCGCTTCATTACTAACTGATACCATTTCTTTCATCTTCCCTGATTCAGCAGCTAATAAAGCGGTCATAATTTTTGTTATACTAGCAATTTTTTGAGGCTCATGTTCTGCTTTTTCGTATAATACACGACCAGACTGTTGCTCCATTAATACAGCATTTCGAGCACTGACATTGCTGTTCATCTTTGCATATGTAGGAATCGGCATAACGCTTGCATACATCATAAGAAGCGTAATGATTACACAAATTCGTCTCATATTTCCCCCCACGTCCTTTTGGCACTTTTTGTACAAGTGTATGCTTGGCCTTTTAAAATATGAACGAAATCTTCCTTCTACTTCCATTAAAAAAGACGCAGAGAATTTGCGTCTAATATGGTGTCCATTCAATTTGTTTCGCAGTTTCAAACCTTTTTTCTACATCAGGCCAATTTACAACATTCCACCAGTTTTTAATATATTCATCTTTTCGATTTTGGTATTGTAAATAATACGCATGTTCCCAGACATCTAGTACAAGGAGCGGTATCGTATCCCATTGTGTAAATAATTGATGAAGTGTACTTTGCAAAATTTCTAACCTTCCAGACCGGGGTACCCAAACGAGAATTGCCCAGCCTGAACCTTCTACTTTAGAGGCCGCTTCTGTAAAATGTTTTTGGAAACGTAAAAAGCTCCCAAAATCTTGTTCAATTTGTTGTGAAAAAGCTCCTCTTGGACTTCCACCACCGTCTTTTTTCATGTTATTCCAAAATATCGTGTGTAAGTAATGACCTGACCCATGAAAAGCCGCTTCCCTTTCCCAATGCTTAATTAAATCAAATTTATTTGTTTTTCTCGCTTCTTCCATCATCTTCTCTGCTTTATTTAACCCTTCCACGTAACTCCGATGATGTTTATCATGATGTAACATCATAATTTCTTTAGAAATATACGGTTCTAATGCATTATACGGATAAGGTAATGGCGGGAGTGTATGTCCTCCAATTGGGACAGCTCGTTCACTATCCCCTCTTTCATATAATTCATATTCCTCTTCTTCTTGCATAAATACTTCCTGCAAGTGATGCTGAATATGTTCTACATCATCGCTTATTTCATACATAAACTCTGCATCTGTTTCATACTCATGCTCTTTCATACGCTCTAATAACGTCTGAATTTTATAGGCAAGCATATGGACATCATACACTTCCATTGCGCGGCTATCTAATACGTGAAGAACACTTTCACACCAATTTTCTACTTCATGAAAGTAATCTGTAAATACACCTTGCTGATTCATGTTGCACCTCCCTAATGCTATCCACTTAACTATATTCAATGAAAATCCCTTATATAACTGTACAAAAGGAAAAGAAGCTAAGTAACCTTAGCTTCTTTTCCTCAATCAATATTTGTGTAACATCTTTGTCTGATAATCCGTCTCATAATATTCTAGTTCTTCACGCATCAATTGAAATTTACCTTCTAAACTCTTCATCACTTGCTCCAAAGATGCAGGTGGTGTTTGTTGAAAAACGATAGAATTTTTCCCTGTATATGCAGACCGACTATTTTCATACCAATGATCACTCTTCGGTGAAAAAAACTCTGCAATTACTTGATGGTAAATCTTATATAAAATTTTTTCAGCTGCTGTTTTTCGAAATGGCTGGCTATTCAACAAAACAAAACATGCATCCTGTCCTTCTTCGCAAAAAACGAGAAGTCGTCTCATTGATGCTAATACCCCTTTATAATATTGCTCATTCCCTGCTGGTGTTTCCTCTAATAAAGAAGGTAACGTATGATAATTTACATAATTGGTTATCAAATTAATAGCATCTTCTAAAAATATAGAAACTTGTTCTGTTTGATTTTCAACCATCAAATTAGACATTTTTCTCTCTCCTTTGCCATTTCACGCTATTTCTACTCTTTTATTTTTATGTAATTCAGCCAATATTTCTTGTACTTTCGACACCGTTCCCTCATCAAAATATTGTTGAAATTCTTCCATATTATTTAAATACAAACGTTTTTGCGCACGAAGCTCCTTATCTTTCACTAAACAACATATCGCTACAATATCACGCAAATATATGTTTTGTTCTTCTACTTTATACACTGGATTTCCTTCAAAAGGAGTAATTTCTTGTAAAACTTCTTCAAAATATCGAACGTATAAAACCGAAAAAGTTTTCTCTTTACCATTTAATATATATGTCACTTCAGATCTGTTAAAAAAATCTTCTGATGTATTAGGTTTCGCTTTTTCTAACTCATATCCTACGTAACCTTTTATAATCATATACTCCCCTCCCCCTCTTTCATCTTATTCTAACTTAATTTTCTGACAAACAAAATATTCTTTTAAATATACCTATATAAAAAATAGCTCGCCTATACAGGAATTTACCTTTTTATTTTTCTTGAAGTTTGTCATAATAATATTATTGTCTCAGTTTTCTTATACAAGGAGAGTTGTATTTATGTCGTTTTCATGGAAACGTTTCTTACAAATCGGGAAAATTGTCTTCCCATTTGTTGTATTAACAATTGTATTCTTTCAAGCAAAAAAAGAATTAGCGGGCATTTCTTTTTTAGAAGCGATTGATACAATTAAAAACATTCCAACTGGAGGAGTCTTTTTAGCAATTACACTTGGTGCATTCGCTGTATCAACAATGTTCTTTTATGACTATGTTATGCTTCGTTACTTAAAAGCTGATATCCCTGTCCAAAAGATTTTCCGTATCTCGTGGATTGCTAATACTTTAAATGGATTTATCGGGTTTGGTGGTCTTGTTGGAGCCGGCGTACGCACAATGCTTTATCGTCCATATATAAAAGAAAATGGAAAACTTATTAAAAGTATCGCTTGGATGACAACTGCCTTTATTAATGGATTAGCCATTCTTTCATTTCTTGGTCTCATCGGAATATTAGACACGAGATTTATTTTGCATGAAAAACCATGGCTATGGCCTGTTCTTATCTTCTTCGCTCTTTTCGTCCCTATATATATCGGATTTTCTAAATTTAAAAATAGAAAAGCGACGCAAACAGAGGAACAAGAAGAAGAGGAGAAAAACCCAACTGTTTTATACTCATTAGTTTCATTAGTCGAATGGGTATCTGCTGGTATTGTTATGTACGTCATATTACTATTATTTGGCATTGAAATCGAATTCCAAAAGTTTTTAGGCGTATATGTTATTGCTGCTTTAGCTGGTGTCGTTAGTCTTGTTCCTGGTGGCCTTGGATCATTTGATCTTGTCTTCTTAACTGGGCTTGGGCAATACGGCATCGATACAGGTGTTTTACTCCCTGCTATGTTATTATATCGTCTCGTCTATTACATCTTGCCCTTCTGCCTTGGTCTCATTTTTGCAGCTTTTGAAATGACAGGAGTAGCCATTAAAAAGTTTGAAGATAAACCTTTTATTGCGCCTGCATTAGAGACAACTGGTGTTATATGGACTTTGCAGCGTGACTTTCTAGGAAAGTTAGGTTCTTGGGCATCTGCTGCTTTAACAGTATTTGCTGGCTTAATGGTTATTTTATCAACCATTCTACCGACAAGTATAAATCGGGCACACGCCTTACATATTCTAGCTCCAAAACATCTTATTCAATTTTCTTTTAGCTTATCGCTAACATTCGGTATTCTCCTCCTCATTCTTTCGCGGGGGATATATTACGGAACAAAACGTTCTTATTATATGACGATTGTTTCTTTAATTGGAGCGGCTATTTTTAACACACTAAAAGGAATTGATGTTGAAGAAACTTTTATTTTATTAATCGTACTCGCTGTATTGTATATGCTTCGTAAAAGGTTTGTACGTGAGAAAATGGAAGTCTCACTTTCCGATATCGTAAAAGTTTTTATATTCCTACTTGTAACGTTATATTTATATAAAAACTTAGGTATTTTATTTGCAGGTGCAAAAGAAGCTTTCAAACCTGATTTTGTCGTTCGTAATATTACACAAGTGAAACGAAGTGCATTAGCAGCTGCCTTTTTTGTTCCTACTTTTTTACTAATTGGTTCACTCATTGCAAATCGTTATCGAAATGAATTTCCCGGGCAACCAGCTAATGATAAACGATTACACAACTTCTTAGATGAACATGGTGGAAATGTACTTAGTCATTTAGGTTTTTTAGGAGATAAACAGTTCTTTTTCAGTAGTGATGGAAAAGCACTCATTCTCTTCTCAATAACTGGAAAACGACTTATTGTACTAGGTGATCCAATTGGGGACCCTTCCTCCTATCGTACTGTATTGCAAGAGTTTTTAGCTGAGGCTGATCGATTTGGATACATTTGTGTATTCTATCAAATTGAAAGTAAATGGATGAGTTTATACCACGATTTTGGTTATAACTTCTTTAAGCTTGGTGAAGAAGCTGTTGTTGATTTAAATACCTTTACAATAACAGGAAAGAAACGCGCTGGCATGCGAGCTACTTTCAACCGTTTTGAAAGAGAAGGCTATACATTCTCTATTCATGAGCCACCTTTCTCCGACGAATTATATGAAGAGTTAAGAAAAGTTTCAGATGCATGGCTTGGTGGAAAAAAAGAGAAAGGTTTTTCACTCGGATACTTCGATCGTGAATATATTAGTCGCGCTCCTATCGCAACATTATCTGATGCGGATGGAAAAATTATTGCATTCACAACATTCATGCCTGTATATCAAAACGGATCATTATCTGTCGATTTAATGCGATATTATCCAGATGCGCCTAGCGGCATTATGGACGCAATTTTCATCCACTTATTCCAGTGGGCAAAAGAAAATGAATACCACTCCTTTAATATCGGTATGGCACCACTTTCAAATGTTGGTTTATCCACACAGTCTTTCTGGTCTGAACGAGTGGCTGCTGCAATCTTTAATAACGTTCGTTATACGTATAGTTTCAGCGGATTACGACATTTTAAAGAAAAATATAAACCAGCATGGAGCGGTAAATATTTAGCATTTAGGAAGAATCATTCTTTACCAATTACAATGCTCTCTGTAACAAAATTAATAGGAAAAAGAAAAAACAGCTAAATTCTTAGCTGTTTTTTCTTTTTTGAACTTGTACAATAAATTCTTTTTCATACTTCTTACCATTTATATAGAAATTCCCCCACATTTTATACGTGCCCTCGGCAGGAAATGTAATTCGGTATTGTAATTGTTCATCCGTATCTACAGGCATAGCGTATAAAAAATTCTCCTTCGTTTCATCCACTATATAGAGTGACTCTACTTCTCCTCTCTCTGAATGTAATTTCAATTTTTCACCCTTTTTCGCTTGAAACTGAAATGTTAACGTAACTGGTTCATTCGGATGTAATGCACCAAATAAAAGAGAAACTTCATACTCTCCTATTTTTTTTGTAAGTACACTGTCGATTGGAAATTTCACTTTTTTCTTATTGTTCTCCTCTTTCGTTCTACCAAAATTCTTCCTAGCGAATGACTCTACGGACTTATTTTTGTCTTCGTATAAAAATATTGTATATTCTTCGTCTTTCGCTATTTTGGAAGATAACTTATATGACCCGTTCCCTGCAAATGTGGGTTTAATTTGTTGTATGTTTTTTAACTGTCCATCTACAATCACTGCCCGCATTTGATCATTTACACCACGAATTTCATTATTCTTGTTGTTTAACAACTGAAATACAATATCTACTTTCTCATTTCCCTTTCCATTCGAAACATCCCACTTTACTTCCTGAACATCTCCTACAGTCTCTTCGTTTTCTTGATATTTTTTTATGTAAAATCCTCCTGCCACAATAAGTACTAACGCAATAAGCCCGATGACAAGATTTTTCAAAACATCACCTACCATTTTTATTGTCTCTATTCATACAAAACTTCTTAAGATATATATTCTGGATTATGATTTATGAAATCCTCCTATTTTGCACATATTACAAATAATAAAAAGATTTTAATTGAAAGGATTCGTAGTGTATAATGCAAATGATATTGATTTCTATCAATACATTATAAGGAGGACTTTTTTATGAGTGTACATATCGAAGCAAAACAAGGTGAAATCGCTGAATCTATTCTATTACCTGGTGATCCATTACGTGCAAAATATATCGCTGAAACATTTCTAGAGGACGTTACTTGCTATAATAATGTGCGTGGTATGTTAGGTTTCACTGGAACTTATAAAGGAAAACGTGTATCTGTTCAAGGTACAGGTATGGGTGTTCCTTCTATTTCTATTTATGTAAACGAATTAATCCAAAGCTACGGAGTTAAAAATTTAATTCGCGTTGGAACTTGCGGTGCAATTCAAAAAGATGTAAAAGTTCGTGATGTTATTATCGCAATGACGGCTTGTACTGATTCTAATATGAACCGTTTAACATTCCCAGGATTTGATTTTGCACCAGCTGCAAACTTTGACCTTTTAAAGAAAGCTTATGATGCTGGAACTGAAAAAGGATTACACGTTCGTGTCGGTAACGTTTTAACAGCAGATGTGTTTTATCGTGAAAGCATGGACATGGTTAAAAAACTTGGAGATTACGGTGTATTAGCAGTAGAAATGGAAACAACTGCTCTTTACACATTAGCAGCGAAATACGGTGTAAATGCATTATCAGTATTAACAGTTAGCGATCACATCTTCACTGGCGAAGAAACAACATCTGAAGAGCGTCAAACTACATTTAACGAAATGATTGAAATCGCTTTAGATGCAGCAATTCAACAATAGTACACTAAAGAACTTGTCATACGTCTGGCGAGTTCTTTTTATGTGACTTTTTATAAATAACTACTTTATAAAGAGACAGATTTCTCCCCTCTACTTTCTTGTAACGTTTGTTATAATAAAGTGAAACTTTAATCAGTGGGGTTTTTTTCCATCCCCCACTGATTATTAGTTGAACCAATCGGATTTTACGGGCAATTGATCTCCCACTTAACTCCCTTGTATTCGCCGAATTTTGAAGTGGGAGTCTTATTGCCCGTTAAAGCGGGATAAAGAAATCATTTACAGTATTTCTCATAAGAGGTGACGCAGTGAAAAACAGAAGTATCGTCTTTAAACTATTTTTATTAACATCCACTTTATTTACAATCATATTCCTACTTTTTTTCCTAGGACAATCTCTATTTTTAGAGAAATTTTATATTAATAAGAAAGTAAAAACAGTCCAAACTGCTTTTGAAAAATTCGTAGATAATTATGATAAAAGTGATAAAAGTTATGAGAAGGTTAGAAAACTAAAACAAGAATTTCATGATAAAACAAATGCCGATATGCAGTTTTTAGATTCTAACGGTATTATTAAAAGTGATAACAATTACTATATCGATGTATTTAATCCCAACAATAATAAACAGTATTCCATTCCACTCAATAATCTTTTAACACCAGAAGAATATAATAAATTCGAAAATTTAGGTTTAAAAAAAGATGTAATAATCAATGTTGATGGAGTCGTGCAAGAGAATAATATAATCACACCACAAAAATTAGGAACGAATTATAATCAATGGCAAAACGAACATTTCTATTCGGATTTTCAATCAATTAATGGAAATCCTTCTAAGAATAGACTTGCGAGCCGATACAAATCTACAACTCGAATCGTCTTTACAGGTGTTATAACTAAGTTACAGCTCCCATCCAAAGCTGAGGTTCGCCTTGCAAATGATATTGAAACATTACAAGCCGTTCAATATTTTGCTGATATGATTAGAGAGGGCACTTCTAACTCGAACCAATTAAGTACTTTCATATTAGATGGCGGAGAAAATATAAAAAATAGTATCTTTGTAAAACCGATTATAGAAAATGGAAGGATTACAGAATATGCTTTTGCGATAGCATCTTTGCAGCCTGTTAATGAAGCGATGCTCGTTTTAAAAGATTATTATGTCTATGCCTTAATCATCGTGTTTCTCGTAATTATTTTGTTATCCTTCTACTACTCAAAAATTATTGTAAAGCCATTAATTAAAATAAATCGTGTTACAAAAAAAATGGCTAATTTTGATTTCAGCGAGAAATTACCTGTTACAGCTGACGATGAAATTGGCGGGCTTTCTGGCAGTATCAATACATTATCTGTAAATTTAAAAGATCGAATCGATCGATTAAATGTTGCTAATACAAAGTTACAACAAGATATTGAACGTGAACGTCAATTAGAAAAAACAAGAAAAGAATTCATTTCTGGCGTATCACACGAATTAAAAACACCGCTAAGTGTAATTAGAAGTTTTGCAGAAGGAATTAAAGATGGTGTTAGTAAGGATACTTCGTATTATACTGATGTTATTTTAGAAGAAACAGAAAATATGAACAGGCTGATTGTTGAAATGTTAGAATTAGCAAAGTTGGAATCTGGTACTTACAAACTAGATATGACGACGTTCTCAATCGGTGAATTAACGCAACAAGTCTACACAAAATTATTATTTAGCATGGAAGAAAAACATTTACAAGTGAACATCGATGCAGACCCTTCTATACTTGTTAAAGCAAATCGCAGTCGCATTGAACAAGTAGTTGTGAACTTACTAAGTAATGCAATCCGTTATACGCCAGAGGGAGAAAAAATACAAGTCTCCATTATAGAAGCAGAAGATACCGTAAAAGTCGAAATCGAGAATACAGGAAACCCTATCCCTGAAGAAAGCCTTGAAAAAATTTGGGATCGCTTCTATCGTCTAGATGCATCACGTAGCCGTCACACCGGAGGTACCGGTCTCGGATTATCTATTGTAAAAAACATTTTAGACCTCCATCATGCCGAGTATGGTGTGTATAATACGACTAACAGTGTTGTATTCTATTTCAATTTACAAAAAGTAAAAGAAGTCAAATAATTTGTCTTAATTTCACTAGGAGTTCACATGAAATTCACACTCTCCCTTTATAGTAAGAAACAAGTTAATCCTTTCCTTTACACATATAAAAGAGGAGAGTGCGTGAAATGAAACAAGCAGGACAACCTATTCAAAATGAAAAACAATTAGAAACTATCAAAAATATACTTTTACAATCTTCGAAACGTGATGGCTTATTATTCGTATTAGCTGTAAATTCTGGCTTAAAAGTAAGTGAAATCTTACAATTAAAAGTTAGTGATGTAATCGATGAAAATGAAAATGTTCGCCATTCCATTTTATTTTACAATGAAAAAGTGAAGAAACATAAATGGTTTGCTGTAAATGAAGACTTACAGCACGCAATCGAAGACTACATGAAAGAACGTAAAACTTGGAAACGTAATGAACCATTGTTAAAATCTCAAAAAGGAACAAAATCTATTACGAGACAACATGCATGGTACATTTTAAACAAAGCCGCAAAAGAAGTTGGATTAGAAGGGATTAGCTCACATACACTTCGAAAAACTTGGGGTTATTGTGCATACAAATCAGGTGTTGATATTGCGTTTTTACAACACTTCTTTGATCACAGTACTCCATCAAAAACTTTAAAGTATATCGGTATTGCTTAATAACTCTTATACATAAAAAAGGTTACCATTTTAAAATTTGGTAACCTTTTTTATATTTCATATTCTCTTTTCTTGTCTCTCCTATACTGTAGTGGTACTCTAATAATAAGGGGGAGAAATTATGAACACACTTACAATTGAATTACCAAAAGAAACGGCTGAAAAACTTGATTTATTAAAACAAGCTTATGAAAAGAAAACAGGTGCTTCTATCTCTGAGAGCACTCTCGTTCAAACACTTATCTCAAAAGAATTTATCCAAGCGATAACTCCTTTTGATTTACAACAATTCGTCAATGGAAAAGAACAGCATTAATCGCTGTTCTTTTTTTATCTCTATTTAAAATACACAAAGTTTTTTATATATTTTTAGAAAAACCATTGACAATGATAATGATAACCATTATCATTTATTATGAAGCCAACAATTGATGAATCAACCAAACGCTCAGTAACATTGTTACCCCTCTTTTTCATATAGAAAGGCACTGTACATTCCCCCTGTTTGTACAGTGCCTTTCTTGTTTATTATCATTCAAAAAAATTTAATTGCTCCGGCTTCGGCTCACCATATGTAATGTTCATCATTTTCATAAGCTGTTTCGCATTATCTGCTGCATCCCCACCTGAATTGTTGTTAAACAGTACGTATATATCCTTTGTTTTCTTTTTTAATTGCTCTAGTCGTTCAACCCATTCTTCCAGTTCTTTATTGTTGTAGCGATATAAACAGCGAACCGCTCTCCAATTTTCCCCTTTATCAAGCCAACCATGAACATTTCGACCGTGAAAACGTATTAATGCCATGTCTGAATTCGTAACCTCTAACACGAGTGGCACAGAACCTATCCCAGCCTGTGGTTCATCACAAATTGTATGAATCCATTTCTCCTGTTCTAGAAACTGTAACGTCTTATCTCTCATTTCTGGATAAAACCATGTTTGATTTCGAAATTCTATTGCACATGGTAAACCTTCCATTTTTTCTTTCGTATATCGAAGAAAATCTACATTTTTCTTTTTGCAATCAAACCATGGTGGATATTGAAATAAAATTGTTTTTAATTTATCAGCTTCTATTAAAGGAAGAATAGACTGTTTATACACATCAAACATCTCATCGAACGTAGAAAAAGGAATTTCACCTTTCATATGTCCTGTCATTCCTTGATACGCTTTTACGACAAAAGAAAAATCTTTCGGCGTTTCCATTGCCCATTTTATATAATTTCGTGCAGGTTGCATTGCGTAAAATGAACTATCCACTTCCACAATAGGAAAATACTCGCTATATGTTCGTAATTTATTTCTATTTTCATAGGGATTTATGTATAAAGAATCATGATCTCCCCATCCTGTCACTCCAATAAACAGCACATATACCCCTCCCTTTTAACTTCATCTTCAATTCACTTTCCAAACACTTTGCATCATGTAGCCTTTTCTTTAAGAGTATCCTTATAAAAATATGATATACTATATGGAAGAATTTTTAAAATGAGGGGTTATTTATTTATGCTTCCAAACGATGCTACTGTATCTCATGAAAAACGAATTGAAGAACTAGAAAATAAAGTACGTTTTTATGAAGAACTTGTGAATCAATTACCACATCATTTCACATACAAAAATCCACATATTGGTTTACGAATAAAGAAAACTAGAACGACTCATTCCATTCAAGAAATACCAAAAGAGAATAAAGAGGCTCATTTTCAACTTACTTGTGATTCATTATTTTTATTTGAACAACTTGAAAAACACTTTGTACATATTTTTGATGCCTTTTCACATCATGTAACCTTTATCGATAGTAAAGGGAATATTACTTTATGTAATCAAGTTGCTGCAGATGATTTCGGTGTGATACGAAATGATATTATCGGAAAACCGATTCAACAATTACTAAACTTGCCGGAAGAAAAAATTAAAGCAATTGAAACATTAAAAACGGGAACAGAAATATATAATGAAGAAGTTTTAGACAAAAACTATGGCATTATAAATAACCGAATTATTCGCGATTATAACGGGGAGATTTTTAGAGTTATTAGTGTCTTTCATTATTTAAATACAGAACGTGATGCTGAGAAGTTTTCGTTAGCAGGGCGAATCGCAGCTGGAATTGCACACGAAGTACGAAATCCTCTTACAACAGTACGAGGATACTTACAATTTTTACAAGAAAGCATTTCTCCATCAAATAAAGAGTTATTTAAAAACTTGCTTATCCCTGAATTAGATCGTGCAAATAATATTATTACAAAATTTTTAGCCATTTCAAAAACACGGGAATTTACAAGAGAACCGTTTCCCATCAATACATTTTTACGTGACTATATTCAACAGTTACTAGCTAGTGAAGTCTCCTTGCATAATATTTCAATTGATTATAACTTCTCTAATGAATTAGATGATATTTTAGTCAATATTGATCGACATGAACTTGTTCAAGTGTTTTTAAATCTATTTCAAAATGCCGTCGATGCTCAAGGCGACAAACCTCTTTCTATTCAAATTACTAGTTATCGCCTTAATAACTTCGTTCGGATTACTTTCACAGATAATGGAATTGGTATTCATCCAGCTATTCAAGAATATATCTTTGATCCATTCTTCTCAACGAAGGATTCGGGAACAGGACTAGGCTTGTCAGTAACAAAAAAAATCATCCAAAATCATAACGGCACATTAAAAATGACTAGTAATGAAGATGGTACAACTTTCACTATTTCAATTCCAATCTTACCTAAAACAACCCTTGAAAAATTAAATCAATGTAAATAAAGGACTAATCCACGAACTACATGCCAATTGTTAAACACTCCCAACAATTAGCATGTAGTTTTTTATGTTGCACTTTTCTTTTTTACATTACATAAACCTTTCTCTATATCTTACTTATTTCTTTCTAGGTGGGCCAATTTCTTATTTTTTTAGAAATGGTAGTTTGTCCATCACGAATTTAGTATAAATTTCATTTTAATATATAGTAATGACTAATGATTCTATGAAAGAAAAGAATGAAAAGATGAACAATAAAAATAAAGGAAAAGTATTTTATGGTAATGATTGTTGCGAAGTCAGAGCTTGCAGTCATATTAACATTTCTAAGTCCGAACTTACAGAATTCGTTAGACTTCTTCAAGCTCTTGGCCAAGCTATTCTAGTTCAATATGGATTTGGTTGCCTAGGCGGAGGAACTACGGGGACTACTGGTGCTCAAGGGCCTCAAGGCGCTCAAGGACCTGCGGGCGATACAACTGCGACACTATCTGTCTTCCGAATTTACTAACCACAATTTCCGAAAATATTTTGGGAGGACTAAGCACATTTATAAGTAATAGATGTGATTTTGATTGTCTATTAAATCTCTCTTTTAATAAAAAGGAGCACTTGTTTGGGAGGATAAGTGCTCCTTCTTTACGTTTCTTTACCTCAAATTTACTCTATCTTAATCCTCATTTTGTATGATAAATAATGAAGTCAAAGATATGAAAGAGGGATGAAAAATGAGAGTTATGTCACCGATACGCATTTGGATTGCTCTTATGGTATGCATTATTTTATGTGTAGGATTTTTTTTAACTCTAAAATATTCCACTATTTCAAAAGCAGATAGAAAAACTGTTCCATACAAAATTTTGTATACGAAACAAAGCAACATCCCTTATTCCAATGCAACAAAAAATGAAAAGAAAGTTATAACGGGAATGCTTATTACGAAAGCTTCTAGTTCCGAAGCGTTACTTCAAATTGCTGAAACGATTAAAGATCAGTATACAAATAAAAAAATCGATGAAATTACACTTTCTATCCACAATGAAAATAATGGTAATTACGAAGAAGAATTACCTTACGAACCTATTAGTAAAGGAAAAATAATTGTCACATACGATTCTCAATCCTTTGGCAATACGAACATTATACTTAACGAGTAGTAACTAGTACGGAGAAGGGATAATTTCAATCGTTTAAAGTTTCATTTTGTTTTTCATACAAAAAAGAGGCGAATTTCATTATTCGCCTCTTTCTTTTACCAAAATGAAGGAATCCATTCTTTCACTTTATCAATCCACTCTTGTTGCTCTTTTTTTCTTTGTTGTTCCTCTTCTTTCCTTCTCTTCTCTTCTTCTTTTCTTCGTTTTTCCTCTTCTATTGTAGTCAATTGTTTTTTATAATCAGCCTCAGATATGAGCGATAACTGAAATGCTTTTTGAGCTGGATTTGCGTTCGCTTTTTTCATAATATCCCGGAACATTGTCGTCGTAATTTGACTACCACCCGGAACATAATGATCGCTATCTGTTTTATCATATCCTACCCAAATCGCACCTACCAAATCTGGTGTGTATCCAACAAACCATGAATCCTTTGCACCGGTGCTTGGGCCATTTACAATTTGAGTAGTTCCTGTCTTACCGGCCGTATCAACATTATTAACTTTCGCCTTTTCGCCCGTTCCCTTTTCGACAACGCCTTTTAATAAATATGTCATCTTTTGAGAAATTTTCTCGCTTGTCACTCGTGTCTCTTTCTTATACCACTTTCCAATCGTTTCACCTTCCGCATTTTGTATCTCTCTAATCGCATGAGCTTCCACTTGAACACCATCATTTGCAAATGTACTATACGCTTGAGCCATTACAAATGGGGATGTTCCTACATGCATACCGCCTAAAGCGATTGGATACGTACGATCTTCTGGCACTAATGGAATACCAAATCGCTCTAAAGATTTCAATCCTTTATCTAATCCAATCTGTTCCAATAGCCAAACAGCCGAAACATTGTACGACTTTGCCACAGCTTCATACATTGTCACATCACCGTGAAAAGTATGATCGCTATTTTGTGGTTTATATTCTTTAATATTAAATGGTTCATCTTTCAATATATCGTATACTTCATACCCTTGCTCTAACGCGGGTACATATACAGCTAAAGGCTTTAACGTTGAGCCAGGTTGTCTTTTTAATTGGGTTGCATGATTAAACTGTAAAAACTGATACGGTCCTCTCCCTCCAACTAAAGCTGGTACACCACCTGTTTTTGGATTCATAAGAACTACACCCGTTTGCATCAGTTGGTCTGAGCCATTATCTTTGAAATAACTATCATTATTCACAACGTCTTCTACAGCTTGTTGTTTTTTCGGGTCAAGCTCTGTATAAATACGATAACCACCCGCTAAAATTTCATTTTGTGTCAATTCGTACTTGTCCATTGCTTCTCTAACAATATAGTCTACATATTGAGAATATTTTCCCTTGTATTTATCATCCACACCACGTTTTAATACAAGACCGCTCTCTTTTTCTTTATTATACTGTTCGTCAGAAATATACCCTTGCTCTTTCATTAAGCTTAATACGACATTACGTCTTTCAATTGACTTGTTAAAGTTTTTATAAGGTGAATATGCAGATGGTGCTTTAATTAAGCCTGCAATCGTTGCAGCTTCTGAAATTGTTAAATCTTTTACATCTTTATCAAAATAAGATTTTGCTGCCCTTTTTATACCCCAAGCACCTTCCCCAAAATAAATTTGATTCATATACATTTCAATAATTTCATCTTTTGTATAAGTACGTTCTATTTTTTTTGTTAAAAAGTATTCCTTTATTTTACGAGAAAATGTACGATCTTGTGTCAGAAATACATTCTTCGCAAGCTGCTGTGTAATTGTACTTCCCCCAGCTACAACTTCTCCTGCTGTAATATTTTTAAAAACCGCACTTATAATTCCACTATAATAAATACCATGATGGTTAAAAAACTCCTTATCTTCTACTGCAACAATTGCCTGAACCATAATATCAGGAATATCTTTTCTTTTAACGCCTTCTGTTTTCGAAGAAGCTAATTTAGTTGCGACCTCATTATTTGCATCATAAATTAAAGTCGGTTGTGGAACAGCTTGTTTTAGTTCAGATATGTCTTGAATGGAAATTATTATATTTACAGCAATAAATAGAGTAACGAATACACTTCCCAATACAATTAATGAATTACGAAGTTTCTTCCTCTTATTGAACCACTCAAGCATTTTTTTAAAATGAGTGTTCTTCAATTTCATTCGTTCACTTCCTTCATTTATTTACACTCTTCTTTTTAAAAGGAAGAATATACCGCCTTTTAAATTTATTATAATAACGTAGTCATTCCTATAGTGTAAAGCTTTTCTTTTACATTCATACTTTTTGCAAGAAAAGGACATTCTACAAGTAAGATATTCACTATTGGATATTAATATTATTAATAGAACAACGAGAGTTATGTTAAGTTTTTGTAAACTTTTCGATAAAATGTTTTAAAAAACGACAGTTTTTTGTTAGAATTGATTAGCCAATATATTTTACATATATTACTTTTGTGGGGGTAACAATAATGGTCTTTAAATCAAAAAAAGATAAATTTTCTGAAATGTTAATGAATGTTTCCGAAAATTTAAAAGAAGGCGCGCAGTTTTTCGTGGAGTATAAAATTAAAAATGCTAGCGATTTAAAAGAGTTTTCTATGCGCATGAAAGAGTATGAGTCAAAAGGTGACTCATTTATTCACGAAATCATTATGGAGTTAAACAAAGCGTTTATCACTCCGATTGAGCGTGAGGACATCCTACAACTTGCAATGAGTATGGATGATGTATTAGACGGATTAGATCACAGTGCTGGTCTGTTCGAAATGTATTCTATTACAGAAGCAGATGAATACATGATTAAATTCGTAGAAGCAATTAATCAATGTGCGATTGAGATTGCAAACTCTGTTGAATTAATGTCTAACAAAAAATTAGTCGACATTCGTACAAATGCGATTAAGATTAAGGATTATGAATCACAGTGTGATGATATTCGCCGTCATGCGATTAAGAACTTATTCTCTCGTGAAAAAGATCCGATTAAGATTATTCAATTTAAAGAGATTTACGAAGAGCTTGAAGAAGTAGCTGATAGCTGTCAAAGCGTTGCAAACGTATTAGAAACAATTATTATGAAGAACGCGTAAGGAGTTTGATCATGGATACACTCTTGATACTGACCGTTTTAGTAGTCATTTGCGCTTTAGCTTTTGACTTTATCAATGGATTTCACGATACAGCAAACGCTATTGCAACGGCTGTTTCAACGAAAGCTCTAAAGCCTAGACATGCCATTATTATGGCGGCTATTATGAACTTTTTGGGCGCAATGACATTTACAGGTGTAGCAAAAACGATTACAAAAGATATCGTTGATCCATTCGCCTTACAAAATGGTTCTCTTGTAATTTTAGCTGCTTTGCTTGCGGCGATAGCTTGGAACTTAATTACTTGGTACTACGGTATTCCAAGTAGTTCTTCGCATGCAATTATCGGCTCAATCGCAGGTGCAGCAATTGCGGCCGCTGGGATTAGCTCGCTAAATCTTAAAGGATTTATTAAAATTATTGAAGCTTTAATCATTTCACCGATTATCGCTTTCGTTATTGGTTATACCGTATACAGTATTTTTAAAGTAGTATTTAAAAACTTTAACTTAACAAAAACGAATAAGAACTTCCGTATATTCCAGATTTTCACTGCAGCATTACAAGCCTACACACACGGTACGAATGATGCACAAAAAGCAATGGGAATCATTACGATGGCTCTTATGGCTAATAACTATCATACTTCTAGCGATATCCCGTTCTGGGTACAATTATCTTGTGCTATCGCAATGGGGCTTGGTACTTCTGTCGGCGGATGGAAAATTATTAAAACTGTCGGTGGACAAATTATGAAAATTCGTCCTGTAAATGGTGTAGCTGCCGATTTATCATCATCACTTGTTATTTTCGGTGCAACATTCATTCACTTACCGGTTAGTACGACGCACGTTATCTCTTCTTCTATTTTAGGGGTTGGTGCTTCTCACCGTGTGAAAGGGGTAAAATGGGGAACTGCAAAACGCATGTTAATTACATGGGTTATTACACTTCCTATTTCAGCTTCTTTAGCTGCTCTGTTTTACTACCTATTACATTTTGTTTTCTAATCAAAAGTCGTCTTCCTTATTTTTCTAGGAAGACGACTTTTTTGTGAACAAGCCTATTTCTCATTAAAAAGCGTGTATAATAATTGGTGGATAAGTTATTTAGAGGAGTTGGCAATTTTGGAATACATCATGTTACTTTTCATCGGACTAATCGCCGGAACAGTCGGCAGCCTAGTTGGGCTTGGAGGCGGAATTATTATTGTTCCGTTATTAATTGGATTACACAGTTTATCACCACAACTTGCAGTAGGGACTTCTATGGTAACAGTCGTTTTCACAGGACTATCTTCCACCCTTACTTACATGAAGCATAAGCGAGTAGATTATAAAAGTGGACTTATTTTATTTATCGGAAGCGGCCCTGGTGGTATTATCGGATCATGGGCAAATAAATTTTTAAACCAAGACACATTTTCTTTATACTTTGGGATTTTCCTTATATTCGTCTCAATTCTACTTATGCTTCGAGACAAATTAAAACCTCTTTCCCTCTCAAATACGTCTGTAATTAAGCGTTCTTTTACAGATAATGATGGAAATACTGTACACTACCAATTCCCACCGTTTCTTGCTATCTTTATCGCCTTTATAGTTGGGTTTATATCTGGATTATTTGGAATTGGTGGCGGTGCCTTACTTGTTCCAGCAATGATGCTTCTTTTTGCATTCCCAGCACATATTGCAGTAGCAACTTCAATGTTCATCGTATTTCTATCAGCAATTGTAAGTTCTGCAACTCACATCTCACTTGGAAATGTCAGCTGGATTTATGCATTAATCCTGATTCCGGGTGCATGGATTGGCGGAAAAATCGGGGCTTACATTAATACAAAACTAAGTGGTAACGCCGTAATTAATTTATTACGTATTACGTTGATTATTCTTGGAACTAGATTAATCATTATTTCCCTTTTATAACGTATTCTTTTTAGAATGCGTTTTTCTTATACACATGAATATAAAAATCCTCCGAGGAGAACAAATAAAATTAAACAAACACATAATAACATATAATTTGAAATATGTACTTTCTTCAAGTTGACCACTCCTATAACTGCGACTGTTATCTTTATGATAGCGAAAAAATAGTTCACTTGCAGTTACAGAGTGCTAACAATGCAAAATCAATTATTACAAATTTTATCCTTATATTTCATTTCTTTGTATATTCTATCGATTTAATAAAAAAAGATGTCATATTGACATCTTTTTTAATGAAGAAGTGACCACCCCATGAAGTCTTCATGTACTTGGCACGCCCTCTTATCGTTTCGATCATATAATTCAGCATAGCTATCTGTTTCTTCATCATAAGCCATCGTATAAATAATTTGGCCGTCTACTTCAACGGATAAAACGACTCCACCTTTCATCTCTTCTACATGAATGATAGCATTCGCCGGAATTCTCATATCCGTCATTCTCATCGCATCTAACAATATACTAAACCCCCTACAGCGTATTCATTGCTAGTACTATTACACACTAAATAGTATACTACTGTAATAGCATACATTTCGTCAATGAAATTGCTGTTGAAATAGCATATTGTCTATATACATATACGCTAAAATAGAAGAAATAGAAACATATTAATGGGGGGCTAACATTGATTCTACACAAAGGAGATGTACTATTCCGTCAAGGCGAGGACGGTCCTTTATACTTTATAAAAACAGGCTTATTAAAAGTAGTTCGGCTAGAAGAAGACGGAACACCATTTTTATTCAACATTATCGTTCCAGGTGAAACGATACCTCATCATTCTTTAATTTCACCGAAAGAATATCACGGTACAGCTATCGCTTTAATAAAAACAGAAGTGGAACCGATCACTAGTAGTGAATGGTACGAGAGACTTCAAGCAAATCCCGAATCGTATGCTAACATCGCTATGCAATTACAATCTAAATTAAGAATGATGCAACAACGAATTGATCAATTGACAACCGTCTCTCCGAAAGAACGTCTTCATCGTTTACAAGAATGGTTCACCCTATATTTAGGTGACATTCCTATATATGAAATATTAACACAAACCGAAATTGGTCAACTGATAGGTATACGTCGTGAAACAGTAAATCGTTTATTACGAGAACAAATAAAAAACGAGGTAAAGTAAATACCTCGTTTTTTTGCTTATTGTAAGCTTGTTGCTGGGCCGAAAAATTCATAATGAATATGCTCTTGTTTCACACCTAAATCAGTTAGTGCAGCATTTATATGCTTCATAAATGCTACTGGACCACAGAAATAAAACTCTGCTTCAGTTGTCGGAATAATAGTTTTTAACCATTCACTTTCAATGAAACCTTCTTTATCAAAGTTCTTCATTTCTAAATCTTTTTCAGTCGGTGCAGAATAACAAGTATATGCTTTAACTTGTTCATATTCATTTTCTACTGCCTTAACGTGTTCTTTCATTGCATGTGTATTACTATTTATTGCTGCATGAACAAAATATACATTACGTTTTGAATCTTGTTCAATTAACGTATTTAACATACTCATCATCGGTGTAATCCCTACTCCACCACTAATTAGTACAACTGGTAATGTTGAATCCATATTTAACACGAAATCTCCCGCTGGTGCACTTACTGGTAAAACATCTCCTTCTTTTACATGTTCATGTAAGTAATTAGACACTTTACCGTCTGGTGTATCTACACCTTTTTCTTTTTTTACACTAATACGATAATATTCTTTCCCAGGAGCATCGGATAAACTGTATTGACGATTATGTGTATATGTCTCACCTTCAATATTGATTTGAATCGTTACATATTGACCTGGGATGAATGAAGAAACTTTCCCTCCATCTTCAGGTTTCAAATAAAATGACGTAATAACATCGCTTTCCTTCACTTTTTTAACAATCACAAAGTTGCGGAAGTCTTTCCATCCACCTTCTTTATGTGCAGCTTCTTCATACATGTCTGCTTCAATGCTAATGAATGCATCAGCAATGACACCATACGCTTCTCCCCATGCATTTAAAACTTCATCAGGTGCACCTGCGACCTCTTTAATGGCACGTAGTAAACATGTACCTACAATCGGGTAATGCTCTGCTTTAATACCTAAACTTCTATGCTTATGACCAATTTGTTTTACAACTGGAATAATAGCTTCTAAATTATCAATGTACGTTGCAGCTGCATAAACAGCATTCGCTAACGCTTGTTGTTGTCTTCCCTTTTTCTGATTTGTATGGTTGAAAATATTCAATAACTCCGGATGTTCCGAAAATAAAATTTCATAAAATCTCGTTGTAATTTCAACGCCTTTTTCTTGTAATAATGGTACTGTTGACTTTACGATTTCAATTGTTTTTGCACTTAACATTGTATCCCACTCCTCTATTTCCTTAACTGTTTTTAGTTTAACTGAATCTTATAATGCAGATTGTGATTTTAATCACTATTAACACGGTGTTTTTGTGAATAATATATGAACATTGTATTTACAAAAGAAAAGAAAATAAGCTAACTAGAATTCTAGCTAGCTTATTATTTTGTTTGTATAGCTTGTTCAATTACTTTTATATCTTTCCCATCGCCAAACTCCGTATATCCCCAGATATTCGTTTCACCTCTATATTTATTTACGATAATATCCAAGTCATGATATACACGGTGGGCATACACTACATACTCAATATTTTGAAGTTCCACACCTTTTTTTACAATTTCATAGCTTCTATTTACATCACGTTTTATTTTTTCACTCTTTATGTCTGTATGTATATTTTTTAACGATGATTCTTGTTGTTGAAACCATTGCTTAAATTGATTCCAATCCCCGTCTGTATAATTCTCTGCTTTACCGTAATTTAAGAAATTATTATAGCTTTCATGTGTCATTCGAATAAAATTTAGCACTTTTGTCTCTTCTTGCACATCTTCTATTTGAGCTATTGTATTTACCTCAGCAGGCTTATTCGCATAATGTAACAGCACTTTCATAAGACTATAGCTTGCAATGATCATCACGATAATAATCCCGAATACACTTAACAATTTCTTCATATACAGAACTCCTTCTCTACTAAAAATATTACAATGTATGACTATACTTGTAACTTTCTCTCGTAGAAATATAATTCCTGTATAAATTCTTCCTATCATTTCGACAATATTTTTCTATACATTTCTCGTTGGCAAATGTTCTTGTAAAACAATATATCCTTCATAAGCAGTGTAACCGAGTATAGCCATTAATCCGATATAACAAGCAAATACTGTCCATTTCGTTTTCGCATCCACTTTATAATAGTTTTCTTGTTGTTCCTTTTCTGTTTTCCATTCATTTAATTTTCTTTCTGACGCTTCAAATGCTTCCCTTATGTGAATTGTATACTCATCTTTTTCATCTTCATATGGAACATAATCTAACGGTTCGAACTTCGGTAAAAGATACTCTAACACTTCCATTTTTTGAAGTTCACCTATTTGTAACTCTTTTTCCCGTTCTCTTTGTCTTAATGCATTCATCTCATGATGCATCACGTATATAGTCCGATGTACAGCACCCGTTTCTTTTAATTCCTCTTCAAGCCTAGTAACATATTCTTTCATCCCATCAATTTTATGCCCTAATTCCTTAATCGGCTCATCTCTCTTTATTACTCTATATAACTCCATACAACCGATAATAACAATAAATCCTCCCAAAATACTTTTAAAGTAAATTGAATAGCCAAGTAATAAAATAAGGCCTGCTCCCCAAATTTTAGTACTGACAACTGAAATAATTCGCCCACCATCTAGCGGCGAAACGGGAATTAAATTAAAGAAATTAATCATACTTCCAAGCAAAATAACAAGCGCCCAAAATGGCTCTTTCGTCATTATATAAAGCGGTATCGCGGGTAAAAATGACAGAAGTCCGAAAAGCGGACCCATATAGGCAATGTAAGCTTCATCTTTCGCATTTTTCGGCATCTCTTTCATTCCAATAAGGGCCCCCATAAATGGAATAAAGATTGCTGGCGATGTTGGGATCCCCTTTCTTTTCGCAGCCCATAAATGGCCCATTTCATGAACAAACAACAAATAAATGAGCGCCACTCCAAATTTCCAACCATATAGAACTGCGTATGCGCCAAGCGATAGAAACATACTAAATACCGTTGAAAACTTTGCTAATTTAAAAATTGCAAATACCCACTTTAACTTAGACAGTAAAAATAGACCTATCGCAACAATAATTCCCCATAATCCTTTTTTATTATTTTTCATATTCCTCTCCTTTATCTCTCATTAATGAATCATATTCATTCATTAAAGCTTGTTCTTTTCTCTATTATGACATATTTTTTTCTATTGTTAGAAATAATGTTTATATAATCCATTTTCAGCCAAAAATATAAATAAAAGGAGGTGTACAAAAATGAATTTACAATCTCTTATAATAGGTGCTCTATCGTTTTTAGCTTCAACTCTTATTTTTTATACCGTTAGTTACGTATTATTATTAGATTTGTTGCCCAATCACGTATTTATTGCCCTTGTCATCCTTTCCGCTCTTATGATTTCTTTTCTTATTACACGAAAATCAATGAATGAGCCATCTGCAAAAGCAAAGTAATAGAGAGGGGTGCTTTCCCCTCTCTATTATCATTTCCTAGGAAAGGTCATATAGATTTGACGAGTTTATATTCATTCCAATCCGTAAGGGCTAATTAAAGTCTCACTTTATCTTTGAAAATTCATTTTTTCACCATAATCTTTAACAATCTGAATTATATTTTGAAACACACCTATTTTTTCTTTTTTACTGTTTAATATTTTCAAATCATAACTTTCGTAATATGTTTCTAATGATTTTAATTGTGATTCTGAAGCGCTTTTTATCGGAACAGTAGCATGTAATTCATATTGCTTATACCCTTCCTTTACTTTTTCACCTAAAATCATTTCACTCTCTTTTGCTCCAATTAATTTTTGAACTTTTTCTGGAAAATTGAGTTGCAAATAATATTCTTGCTCCTTCACTAACTTATTGTATAGTGATTGTGAAATCGTATACCGTACCGTATAATTCACGTTTTGATCGCCTGTTTTAATATGAAACGCGGTAATCTGCAAATCTTTTTTTGTTACTTCCGTTAAAGGGCTTACCTGCATCTCATCTTCTTTTTGTTCTGAGACATTTGGAAATATATCCAAAAGCTTTTCCGTATCTTTTTCATTCAACATATACATAGCTTTCTTATATTGCACCCATCCTCGTCTATCTTCTCCCCTTAACCATGCATAATAAGTTTCTTTTTTCCCATCTCTACTAATTTGTATTTCATATTCAGGTTCACCGAAGCTTCCTGTTATTTCTTGTTTCTCAGCTTTATTCAAAATGTCTATTACTAACTTCGCTTCTGATTCCTGCAACTTTTTCTCTTTATGTTTTTTTTGTATAACGGTTATCCCTATTGTTTCTTTCACTTCATTCACCGTCTCTTCTACTTTTTTTGTTTCTTTTTTCGGTTCAACTTGACCACAAGCTGCTAGTAACATAACAAACAACAACACCAATACATATTTCCCTTTCAAATTAATCCTCCTCTTACGATAAGAAATCCTTATAATCTTCATACATAAAACAAAAACGTGACATCCTATTAAATACGCTATACTAATCATTGAAAGGAGGTCTTTATCATGTCCATTAATTTTCATGATGAAAATAATAAGTACACATATGCAACAAGAAACGCTCATATTTCTTGGGCTGAAATGGTAAAAAACATTACAGAAATACAAAACAAGCAAATAATTGATATCGGCTGTGGTGGTGGGATTTATACGAAAGAACTCGCTCTTATGGGAGCCAATAATGTTGTGGGACTTGATTTTTCAAAAGAAATATTACAAGCTGCAAAAGAAAATTGTAACAACTTTTCAAACATTTCATTCATCCACGGTGATGCACATAATATCCCATACCCTAATGAAACATTCGACATAGTTATTTCGCGTGCAGTTATTCATCATTTACAAGACATTCCTACATTTTTACGTGAAGCTTCTCGTATATTAAATAAAAACGGTGTACTTATTTTACAAGATCGAACAATTGAAGATTGTACAATTCCAGGAAGTCCCGAACACATTCGCGGATATTTTTTCTCTCTATTTCCAAAACTTATTGAAATAGAGTCAAAAAGACGTCCAAAAACCAACACTATACAGACAGAATTACAAAAACATTCTCTTCATGTACTTCCCACACAAACACAATGGGAAATACGAAAAATACATGATTCTGTAGAAACATTATTGCAAGATTTATCTCCTCGAACAGGTCGATCCATTCTATATGAGTTAACAGATGATGAACTTTCTCAACTTCTACAACATATACAGACCGCATTACAAAACGTCTCTCCTATTATTGAAAGAGATCGATGGACAATTTGGAGCGCCATGAAGTTGTAAGGAAGGAAGCCTCACAAAATAATGTGAGGCTTCCTTTCTTTCATAATCTAATTTTGCAACACTCTTGATATCCTCCACTTCTGGCCTGTGCACTTCCACACTTCGGACATACTAAATATCTAGACTGATTTGTCAACAAACTACCTTTTTGAAAGAGTAAAACTTCTGCTTGTTTAAACGAACGCGAATAATATAACCACATAAAACCAATTATAGCAATAATGCCAAATAATACTCCCATCGCAAGCATTTCAGTCACCTCTTTTGGTTTGTTCTTTCCAGCAAGTGGATTGTTGTATTATTCTCTATAAATTCAAACAATCCCTTCTTCACTCCTATAAATATCAATTTTCTCTATAAAATTTACAATTCTCCGCAAATTTTCACTCCCATTTTACAATTCATCATTTCCTTTACAACAACGAATATCACTTTCGATATTTCCGTATATAAATATATCTTTCAAAAAACATATTGACTTTCTAAAAAAAACATGCAACAATACTGTCAGAATACTTGAATAAAAATTCATTGACGAGAACGAGTACGTTATAGAACTGTTCCCCAGAGAGTTGGCGATTTGCTGAAAGCCAACGTTCAGCGCGTAACCGAAAATCATCTCCGAGAAGTAGAACCGAATGTTACAGTAAGTTCTTACCGGCCGTCCCCCGTTACAAGGAACACGTATCATGTTGTACGTTGCAAAGCCGTATACATATAGATTTATTTCTACATGTGTAAATTAGGGTGGTATCGCGGGTAAATATAACTCGTCCCTTTCTTTAGGGACGAGTTTTTTGTGTTCTTACAAATGAATTTAAAAAAGGAGGAAAAACAATGAACACTGTATCAAAAAAACATATTTTTTTCACGGGTCTTATGCTATTTTCTTTATTTTTTGGGGCAGGTAATTTAATTTTCCCTCCCATGCTTGGCCAAAATGCAGGTGAAAACTTTTGGCCAGCAATGATTGGATTTTTACTAACAGGAGTTGGCTTACCACTACTAACTGTTATCGCAATTTCTCTATCTGGAAATGGAATGCAGCAACTTGCAAGTCATGTTCATCCATTATTCGGAATTTTCTTTACAGTAATTGTATACATTGCTATCGGTCCATCTATGGGCATCCCACGTGTTGCAAATGTCGCTTATGAAATGGGTGTTAGTTCTTTCTTACCAGAAACAATCCGCTCTAGCAGCCTAGTGCTATTTGTATATACAATCATCTTCTTTACTATCGTATTTTGGCTGAGTTTGAATCCATCTAAACTTGTTGATCGTATTGGAAATGTATTAACACCTATTTTATTACTCTCTATTTTCTTATTGTTTGTTAAAAGTGTATTTACACCACTTGGGCAATCAGGACCAGCAATGCAAGAGTATCAAACTTCTCCAATCTTCAAAGGCTTTATGGAAGGCTACTTAACAATGGACACTATTTCAGCACTTGCATTCGGAATTATCGTTGTAAATGCAATTCGCTCTAAAGGTGTGAATGATCGTAAGTCCATTGCCATCGCCACAGCAAAAGCAGGGCTTATTGCCGCTACAGGGCTCGTACTTGTATACGGTGCACTCGGCTGGCTTGGGGCAACTAGCGTCTCGCTCGGATATGCAAAAAATGGCGGACAGCTACTTACTGTTATCGTACAACAATTATTCGGTCCATACGGTTTGCTCCTATTATCTCTTATCGTTACACTCGCTTGTTTAACGACATGCGTTGGACTCGTATCTGCGTGCAGCCAATATTTTTCAACATTATTGACTACATTTTCATACAAAACGTTCGCGAGTATCATTTGCGCATTAGGATTACTAGTTGCCAACTTAGGTTTAACGAAAATTATCGCAATCTCTGTTCCAATTCTACTTGTTGTGTATCCAATTGCGATTGTACTCGTACTACTATCATTACTTCATAAATACTTCGGTGGATATCGCTCTGTTTATGTAGGTGCTTTAATTGGAGCAGCTGTAGTGAGCGTATTTGATGGATTAAAACAAGGTGGTATTTCAGTTTCATTTATCACACCATATTTTGAATTTATCCCTTTATATAATGAAGGAATCGGCTGGCTAATACCAGCATTAGCAGGAGCTCTTATTGGTCTTGCAATGGCTAAGTTAAGCGGTACGAAAAAAGTTCCATTAGTAACCGAATCTCACGAAGTAAAAGCCTCCTAAAAAAACTCCCAAAAGGGAGTTTTTTTACATTTGATACGCAGTATGATTAAAACTGCTTATTTTATAAGCCTTCGTATAATATTCAATATTCGTATCAACTGTTTCTACCTTGACAACATCATAGTGCTCTTCTTGCTTTACTAAAAATAAATAGTATTCCTCTGTAGCCTCAATAATCGCAATTTTATCTGTTTCAACATTATATTGTTCACAAAGCGCTTGTAATGCGTTCACATAATCCCCTAATTTTTTAGACTTATCCATTCCGAATATAGTTTGAACTAACATATACATTCTCCCCTTTATATGTACTGTTAACACCTCAATGATAACGCTTACATTATTTATCGTCAATAAAAACATTCAATAGTTTTAACGCCAAATCTATATTGTATCGAGCCAATAATCAGCGAGGAATTCCCCGCCAATTAAAGTTTCACTTTATCCCGCATTAACTGCCCGTAAAAGCCCGATTGGTGAGGGCTGATAATCAGTGGGGGAGGAACAACCTCCCCACTGATTAAAGTTTCACTTTATCACTTCGTTAATTGATGCCTAAATGCATAAATAACCGCCTGAGTACGGTCACTTACATTCAATTTATTTAATATATTACTCACATGTGTCTTTACCGTTTTCAGTGCAATAAATAACTCGTCCGCAATCTCTTGATTACTTTTTCCCTCTGCGATTAATAACAAAATCTCAAACTCTCTTTCCGTTAAATCATCATGCAAAGGTTGCTCTTTCTTTTGACGCATACGGGACATCATTTTCCCGGTAACTTTCGGCTCTAATACTGTTTCTCCATCATAAGTAGCTCGTACAGCATCAGCAATATCACTTGCTCTTGATGTTTTTAATAAGTAACTGGTCGCCCCAGCCTCAATAACAGGATACAATTTTTCGTCATCTAAAAAGCTTGTTACAACTACAATTTTTGCTTCTGGCCATTCTTGAATAATAGCACGTGTTGCTTCGACACCGTCCATCTCATCCATAACAAGGTCCATTAAAATAATATCCGGCCTTAATTGCAATGCTAATTCTGATCCTTTTCTTCCATTCTCAGCTTCCCCTACTACTTCAATATCTGGCTGTGTAGATAAATATGCCGATACACCCATACGAACCATTTCATGATCATCGACAAGCAATACTTTTATCATACTTCTCCTCCTCTCTCAATCATAATCGGTACTTTTACTTCTATTTGTGTACCTTTGGCCGGGAAACTAAGTACCTTGAGTGTCCCACCAATTTCATGAACACGCTCTTGCATCGATCTTAGGCCATATGAACCAGCCTTATTAACCCCTACTTCAAACCCAACGCCGTCATCAATGATTTTTAAAATCGCATATTGATCAATTTTTCGAAGGCGCACTTCTGTTTTCTTTGCCTTCGCGTGTCGCAACGTGTTTGATAGCGCTTCTTGCACAATACGGAATAAATGATCTTCTACACCTTTTTTTAATTCTATTGGCTCAATAAGCCATTCAATTTTCATATGTTGTTTTCGCGATAATTCCGTTAATAATTCCTCTATACCTTCTGTCAGTTTCTTACCTTCCAATTGTACAGGACGTAAATGAAGGAGCAATGCTCTCATTTCTGATTGAGCATTTACAACCATATTTTCAACAAGTTGCAATTGTTTTTTTGTCACATCTGGAAATTCAGTTATTTGTTCATTAATCGCTGACATCATCATCGACATTGCGAAAAGCTGCTGACTTACTGAATCATGCAACTCCCTTGCTAAACGATGCCTTTCTTGAGAAATCGCTTCTTGTCTCATCTCTTCATTCCAATGAGCTCGTTCATTCGTTACTTTTTGAAAGAGTCCAGCTTGCTCCTCTAATCGACGAGCCAGAACGATTACTTTTCGTTCCACTTCATGAAATTCATCATCTGCAGTAAACGAAACATCGCTCGGAAAATTCCCTCGCTCTACTTCAAATAGAAACGTATTTAATCCTTGTATACGCTGCTCTATATAGTAACCGATTGCATATCCTACAATTCCCCCGATAAGTAAACTTGTAGTCATAATAAACAAGCCAATTGGAACAGAAGCGATGGATTCCTTCCATAATAAATCATACACTTGTTGCTCGCTTTTCCATACATATACAATTGTACAAATGAGTGCGATACTAACAGAGGACAACATAGAATAACGAATATACATCCACGAAATATTTTTTTGTTTCTTCATTATACTTTCCTCACTTCCGTGTCGCCTACGACAAGCGAAGAAATAATTTTAATACGTCGAGGAGCCTCTTTATACTGCTCTGTTCTAAATGTAACATTGCGGTTAAACCCTGTCTCTTCATGACCTGGCAAGAGCACACGCCCGACAATAACAGAATGATTTAAAGAAAGTTCAATATCATATGGCACATATAAACGAATATTACCAACGACACCTCGAATAACAATTACCGTTTCCCCTTCTGGAATCATAGCAGTTGTTAAATCTATTTCCACATCACAAGCACCATATTGAACATTAATATCCTCAAGTTCATAAATATGATCCATCATTCGCACATTGCCTACAAACATATTTTTCAAATATGGTTCTGTACGATATATTTGCTTCTCTTCGTCTATCATCCCTTTTTCTTTAATTTCAACCTTCATTGCTTTTTGCTGATGCCCTTGTTGAATCAATTGATAACCAATTAAAGCTAAACAAGCAAATACGACAAGAACAAATGCTGCTGATGAAAATAAGAAGAATAAAAATACGATACCACCAACAAATAAAAATACATTTCCCCGTACATAACGATTCTTTTTACGATAATGCCTTCCAAACATAAGCATAATAAATGCAAAAATGAGACCACCTGGTTCAAAATGTCCAAGTATCATATCAAGAAAAAGACCGAACCCAAATATGATGAGGAGCATCCCCATTAATTGTGTCTTTGAAAAATGTTTCTTCATTTCAGCTCCCCCCTTCTTGTCACATATACATAGAAGAAAAGGCATTGCTTTCCAACACCTTTTCTCCTATCACTATATCATAAGCCTGTTTTATAATATACTACTATTATTTTGTTAACTCTTTCGTTAACGATACATCATTCTTTTCTTTCATTTCACGCTCAAGTTTTGCAATTTTCATATCAAATGTGTCACGCTCATGCTCTTCATTCATACGAGTTTCTAAGTCACGAATATGATCTTCAATCTCTTCAAATCGTAAGAATGGATTATTTTCATCCATTTTATGCATCGCAGTATTCATACGACGATTTGCATGTGCCATATTTTCACGTGCCATTAGTTCCATACGCTTTGCGTGCATTTCTTTTAATTTATTTTTCATTTCAGAAAGACGACGCTCTAACTCATCAATTTGCTCTACAACACCTGCATACATTTCTTCTAATCGAGTTACTTGCCCTTCATAATAAGCTACCTCTTCTAACGCACGTTCGTGCAATTGTAATTCACCTGCTTCTTGAGCAATGATAGCTTGCTTTGATCTTTTATTAACGAAATAACGTGCTTGCTCAAGCTCACGAGCAAAGTTAGATTTTAATGTTTTATGACGCTCAATTAACTTCTCAATTTTTGTTATTTCACGCTCACTATCACGTAAATATTGGTTTAACATCGCAATTGGATTTTTTCTTTCCTTCTCATCTAACACGTTATGAAAATCAGCTAAAATTGCATCGCGTACACGTCCGAATAAAGATTGTTTCATTATAAATCTTCCTCTCTTCTACTTTAATTATAATTTGATTTATTGTTTTAGTTTTTCATTAATTTGTTCCACTCATCTTCAAAGTTGCTATATGATTTAGAACTTTCTGGAGCAGATTCAACAACTACATCTTTTTCTTTTTTCCACTCACGGTATCCGTAGTATAAAACCACTAAAGCAGCGATACCGATTAATGCTGGCGAATGAGAAAGTGCAATGGATAAACCGATTAAACCAACAATACCCCAAGCTAACTTTCCAAAAAATGATTTAGCTCGCACAAATGATTTATAGCTCCAATATACAACTCCTGCTCCGATTGCGAATCCTACAATACCAGCAAGACTACCAAGAGCAATTAAAGCCAAAATACCGGCTGCGATAAACGCTAGAAATTGTTTCATCTTGTGCTTGCCTCCCTTCGATTTGATACTCTTATCTTAACTATTTTTTCATCTTTCCATAACGAGCTTAAGAACCGTTTTCTACTCAGACTTAAGACCGAGTCATATTCAGCCCTTTACGCAAAAAACGTGCAGAGTCTATTCTCTGCACGTTTTTTAATTACTAACATTCATATTAAATTAAGCAGTTTTATGATACTCTTTTTTCTTAGCTACTTTCGAAAACCTTGGAAACCCAATTAAAATAGAAACAATCCCACATACTCCAACTAAAATTGGATAAAATGCATACGGTAACAATTCAACTGGAGATAACGCTGCAAATCCTGCTGCCGTTAACATTTGGGCACCGTACGGAATTAATCCTTGCACACAACATGAGAAAAGATCTAATACACTCGCTGATTTACGAGGGTCTATTTCATATTGATCTGCAATATTTTTTGCAAGCGGGCCTGTAAAAATAATTGAAATCGTATTATTCGCTGTACACATATTCGTCATACTCACTAAACCAGCAATACCAAATTCCGCTCCTTTTTTCGAACGAATATTACGTGTTAATACATTCATTAAATATTGAATACCACCATTATATTGGATTAATTCAACCATACCGCCAATTAATATAGCAAGTAATACTAACTCCATCATACCGCCCATTCCAGTCGTTACACTTTTAAAGAAACTTTCTAACGTGTAACTTCCATCTATAAGACCGATAACACCAGATAGTACAGTTCCACCAGTTAATACAATAAGTACATTCCAGCCAAGTAGCGCTGTAATAAGTACTCCTGCGTACGGTAAAATCTTTATCCAATCAAAGCTATGTGCTTTAATTTGCGTGTCACTTCCTGAAGTAACTATTACTAATAGCACAATTGTAATAATAGCCGCTGGTAACACAATTAAAAAGTTCGTTTTAAACTTATCTTTCATTTCTGTTCCTTGTGAACGAACAGCTGCGATTGTTGTATCTGAAATAAATGATAAATTATCACCAAACATCGCTCCGCCAACAACAGTAGCCATTGCAAGCGCAATTGAGATATCAGTTTGACCACTAATACCTACAGCAATCGGCGCTAATGCTGCAATTGTTCCCATTGAAGTTCCCATCGCTAATGAAATAAATGCACCAATAACAAAGATTCCAGCTACGATAAATCCTGGCGGTAAAATAGTTAATGCTAAATTAACAGTTGAGTCTACTCCGCCCATTCCTTTAGCAGTTTCAGAAAATGCACCTGCAAGCACAAAAATTAATACCATAATCATAATATCCGGATTCCCTGCACCTTTAGCGAACCGCTCTACTTTCACATTAAAACTTTCTTTACGATTCATCATTAAAGCGACTCCTACAGCAATTGAGATCGCTACAAGTATCGGCAATTTATAGAAATCACCTGTAATAATTCCAGAACCAATAAATAGCGCCAAAAATATCCCAAGTGGTAATAAAGCTAAACCATTTCCTCTCGTTTCTTTCAAAGTATCATCTCTCCCTAGTTTCAACCTTTTTCTAATGAATAACAAAAGACCTCTTCCGATGAGAAGAGGTCTTATACATCTATAAGAAACACTCTTCTCATCTTTCAAGCACACGCTTGCTGGATTTGGCACAGCACTCTGAAATCGAGTCCGCTGCCGAGGCATCGTAGGGCCAGTCCCTCCGCCTCTCTTTATAAGAAGGTTTCATATTTATTTTTTAATAATAATTTCTTTCCTAACTTTACTCGCTTACAAAACAAAAGTCAATTATTTTTTGTATAGATTTTTTTGGTAATTATACAAAAATTCGAATACAACAATCATTTTAACTTTTCTATTTCTTCTTTCAACATTGAAATCCAATAAAATTCATTATTTTTTATTGTTGCTAATATCCATTTCGTAGTGTACCAAGCTAACTCATACTCTTCCTTCGTGACATCACCACTTTTATAAGCATCCTCTAGCTCCTCTTCATCTAATACATACACCTTACCGCTAGGTAATAATACTACATCTAAATATAAATCATCAAAATACGGTAAACCACGATCGTCTATTTTATATTCTTTCGCCACATCGATATAATATTGCACTAATTTTTTCTGATCATCTAACATAGCGGTAATCGCAAAGTTTTTCCCGTCTATGAAATATTGAATCCACGTATACTGATCCGCTGCAATACAAAGTTCTTCACCATCATATTCTTTACAACTAGGCTCTCTCACTTTTTTTATATCCAGTATTCCGAGCATTCCCTCTTCCACTTGCTTAACCGTATAACTCTTTTCTATTAGCCTCTTCCACGAAGAACCGTCACCATATTTACGTTTCATTATGTCTGCTCCTCTTCTATATACAGAAAAGCTCCCACATATTATGTGAGAGCTTGTTCATATTATAATTAAGCCGCTTGACCCTTTTCAGAAATCTCTTTTAAATAAGCTTGTCCTTTTTCAGCGTCATATTGACCTTCCCACTTAGACATAACTACAGCTGCTAAAGAGTTTCCTACAACGTTAACTGCTGTACGAGCCATATCTAAAATACGGTCAATACCAGCAATGAACGCTAAGCCTTCAGGTGGAATACCTACTGTACCAAGTGTCGCTAATAATACAACGAATGATACGCCCGGTACACCTGCGATACCTTTTGATGTAACCATTAATACAAGCAATAATGTAATTTGTTGTGTAATAGATAAATCAATACCGTACATTTGTGCTAAGAAAAGAGCCGCAATTGCTTGATATAAAGTTGATCCATCTAAGTTAAATGAATAACCTGTCGGAATAACGAAAGATGTAATTGCTTTCGGACAACCGAATTTCTCCATTTTCTCCATGATTTTTGGTAAAACTGTTTCTGAGCTTGCTGTAGAATACGCTAAGATCAGCTCGTCTTTTAAAATCTTAAAGAATTGGAAAATGTTGATTCCAAATATTTTCGCTGTAAGTCCTAAGACAACTACGACGAAGAAGATCATTGCTCCATATACGACAATTAGTAATTTCCCTAATGGAATTAATGAAGCAAGACCAAATGTAGAAACTGTAACACCAATTAGTGCAAACACACCAAATGGTGCAAATTTCATAACTTGGTTTGTTACGTAAAACATTGCGTCAGCTACACCTTGGAAAAATTGAAGAACTGGTCTTCCTCTTTCACCAATTGCTGCTACACCTAAACCAAATAGTACAGAGAAGAAGATAATAGCAAGCATATCTCCGTCAGCTAACGACTTCATAATGTTCGTTGGAACAATATTTACAAATGTATCTGCAAATGAATGACTTTGTACTTGTTCTGTCGTATGTGTATATTTCGAAATATCTGTCTTTGTTAACTGCTCCATATTTACGCCTTTTCCTGGTTGGAAAATATTCGCTATTAATAGACCAACAATAATTGCAATTGTTGTAATAATTTCAAAGTAAAGAATTGTTTTTCCGCCTAGTCGACCTAGTTTTTTAACATCGCCAACACCAGCAACCCCAACAACAATACTTGCTACAACAATCGGTACAACGATCATTTTAATTAATCGGATGAAAATATCACCAATTGGTTGTAAGTACTTCACAACAGCTGGATTATCAAAGAAAATCGCCCCAACCGCAATACCAAGCGCAAGCCCTATTAATATTTGCCATGCAAGTCCTATTCTTTTCATATTTGTTGTAACCCCCTCTTCGATGTGTCACTCTATCTCTCATTCTATCTCTATAAAACTAAGAAATTAAGAGTATTACATATTATTCGACAATTCACTACATTTTGTCCCTGTTAAAAATCATAAATCAAAAATTTAAATCTGACAACAAAATAACTTTGCCCGAACACAAATAATTTTCTTGACAAAAAGCAGACCCATGTCAGAAAACCTAACATGAGAACGATTCCTCACTAGTGTTTTATTAGCTTTCCAAGTAATATTTCACCTCATAAAAACGATTACTTTCCTTCTTCATTTTACAGATTAATTCCAAAATATACCTTTGTTACACATATGAATAAAATGTATGTACTATGACAATTACAGTTGAAAAATGATAAATTCCGACAAAACTTAGCAATTTTATAAATTTTTCTTTACATTATGATTACAACGATAGACACCCCTCTTCTTATGATATATAACATTCATAGGGAAAGGAGTCAGACAACAATGAAAAAGAAATTTGCAGCGTTTAGTGTTTTAGCAGCAGGAACGATTTTTGCTTCCCCGTTACTTTCACCTGCATACGCTGAAACGAATCAAGATAAATTATCTAACATTCAATCTGAATTAGAAGGCAAACAAAGTGACTTACAAAATAAATCAGTCGAGAAAGAACAAATAGAAAAAGAAATTCAAGAATTACAGAAGAAAATTGATGAATTAACTACTTCTATTAATAAAAACGAGACTGAATTAAATGATACAAAAAAAGAAATTAGCAAAACACAACAAGTAATTACTGACAAAAAGAAACATATAGAACAATTACAAACAAACATAGATACACGTCAGGAAGTTATTAAACAACGGTTACAATCTATGCAAGAAAAACCGCGTACCAATATCATTACAGAAGTATTAACAAACTCTACAAACATTGCTGATCTTGTTGATAATATGTACTCCGTAAGTTTAATATTAAACAACGATACAGATATTGTAAAAAAACAAACATCTGATCAAAATGCTGTAACGTCAGAAAAAGAGGCTGTTGAGAAAAAAGAACAACAACTGAAAGAATCTGAACAAAAACTAGAACAAAAACAGCAAGAATTACAAAATAACCAACAGCAGCAGCAAACTCTTATTAACGATCTACATACGAAAGTAGCAAAAGTAGATTCAGAGATTGAAGGATTAGAAGAATCCAAAGGCATTTTAGAAAATCAACGTCAAGCTGTTCAAAAAGCAATTGAAGAAGAAAAACGTGCCGAAGAAGCTCGTAAAGCGGAAGAAGCTCGCCAGGCAGAAGAGGCTCGCAAACAACAAGCTACTAAATCTGCTCAAGCAACTCAAGCGGCCCCAACACCACATGATACAAATATCGGTGGCTTTATCAAACCAGCAGCTGGATCAAAAACTTCCGGATTTGGTGTACGTTCTTTAGATAATCATAAAGGAATTGACATCGCCGCTTCGGGAACGGTTCCAATTATCGCTGCTGCAGATGGCGTTGTTATTCGCTCAGAATTATCATCTAGTTACGGAAACGTAGTGTATTTATCTCACCGTATAAACGGAAAAACATATACGACAGTATATGCTCATATGAATAGCCGTTCTGTATCGAATGGACAAACTGTAAAACAAGGCGATCAGCTTGGATTTATGGGGAATACGGGCCAATCATACGGACAACATTTACACTTTGAACTTCATCTTGGAGAATGGAATGTCGGCAAGACAAACGCAGTTGACCCATCTCCTTATATCGGATTATAAAAAACCTCGGTACCTACCGAGGTTTTTTATTTACACTTCACACAATATAGGCATTCTACATAGACTATAACTAAATGCCTATAGTTTACGGGGTGATCAATATGAATACGCAATTACAACAAAAAATAGAAGAAGCTAGAGAGACGTATATTGGCCGGATATTTACATTTGGCGGCTCAGTATTATTTTTAATCGGTTCATTCCTTGCAGTCACTACAGCCTATAAAGCATATAATCGTTTATTACACTCATCAACATCCACATAAAAAAAGACGGGAGATCCCCGCCTTTTTTTATGCAAACATTTTAAATACACCTATCGCATTTAAAAATACAATTATTACAGTTACCGGAATAACATAACGAAGTAAGAAGAACCAAATGTTAAATAACGTTTTCCCCTTCGTTTCCGTCACTTCTAATTCTTTCATCAATAACTCTTTACTCATTTTATTTGGTACAAATAATGAAATAGCTAGTACTCCTAACGGCAGCAATACGTTACTTACCGAAAAGTCAACTAAATCAAAGAATGTTTTCCCGAATATTTTCACGTCACTCATAATCCCAAATGATAAAGCTGATGGAATACCGACTGCAAAAATAAGAATACCGATTAATAATGATGCTGACGGACGCTTCTTCTCATTACCTTTCGCAACAGATGCTACTACAATTTCAAGCATTGAAATTGCTGATGTTAAAGTCGCAAAGAAGAATAAAATTAAAAACATAATAAAGAAAAATTGACCAAATGGTATTTTTGCAAATACTGCTGGAAGGACGATAAACAGTAATCCTGGTCCTTCAGTTGGTTTTACTCCTAATGCGAAAATCGCTGGGAAAATTGCTAATCCTGCAAGTACTGTAACAAAAACAGTTAAACTTACAATAGATGTTGCTGATTTCGCTAAATGTTCCTCTTTCTTTAAATACGAACTATACGTGACCATTACTGAGGCACCTACTGTTAGTGAGAAGAAAGATTGTCCCATCGCGTATAAAATCGTATCTGCTGTAAGCTTTGAAAAATCTGGCTTTAAGAAGAACTCTACTCCAGCAAAAGCACCATCGAGTGTTAACGCACGAACAATAATCGCAATAAATAAAATAAATAATAGCGGCATCATGTACTTACTTGCCTTTTCTATACCTTTCTCTACACCTTTACTTACGACAAAAATTGTACAAAGCATAAAGATAAATTGTGCTCCAATCGCACTTAACGGATTTGAAATCGTTTCACCGAACAATTGTCCATAATCAGCTGCTCCATTCCAGAAACTTCCTGTCACACTATAATATAAATAAAGTAAAATCCATCCACCTACAACACTATAAAAAGATAGTACACTAAAACAAGTAACAACTCCCATACGACCAATCCAAGGATATACTTTGCTATTTGGCACTAGTACTTTATAAGCTGTAACGGCCTCTTTTTGCGTGCTACGTCCAATAACAAACTCCGCTATTAAAAGAGGCATACCTATAAATAAAGTTAATAGTAAAAATACAAGGAAGAATGCGCCTCCCCCGCCATTACCTGCAACATATGGAAATTTCCATATCGCACCAAGACCTACTGCGGCTCCGGCTGCTGCGAGTACAAAGCCTATTTTCGACGTCCATTGCTGTGTTTCTTTCATCATAAATTCTCCTTTTCTGAATATTTAAACTTTTGTTAATTATACACTTTCATTTCATACTCGCACACCTCCTTTAGAAAATAAAAAAGTCCCCTACACGCAAATATGCATGTAGAGGACGATATATGTAATATAAATACCGTGGTACCACCTCAATTGGATTGATAAATCCCACTTGTTCAAGTACAGGAATAATTCCGATACTCTATCCTTTTAACGGCGGAACCCGGGTTGCCTACTACAATGTTCAACATACCTCTCGCAAGCCCATTCTGTATATTTTATCGTACCGGGCTCCCACCTAACCCCAGCTCTCTGAACGCATCAAATATACGTACTCTTCTTGCTCATCGATTTTATCTATTGAAGTTACTTGTGATTATAAATTATATTTTTATATTTGTAAAGCTCACTTTATCTTTTATTATTTTAAAACCTTTTCCTCTAATTCTCGTAAAAAACTTTCTCTTTTCCCCTCGTTTTGCACATATACTGATTTCAACACTTCTTGGAGCAATATATTTCGCTCTCTCTTTTCTAACTGTAAATCTTTTAACTTCACCCTTACTTCATATAAAAAATCTAAATACGATTCATATGTCTCATCATATTTATTTGCAATCTCATCTCGAATTTTTTTTGCGAGCTTAGGGCTCGCTCCCCCAGTAGAAACTGCTATATTAAGTAAACCACGATGAATTGCTGCCGGAAAATGAACATTACCACTTTCCGGATTTGTAATAACATTTACTAATTGATTCTCGGCGGCATCTTCAGCAACTTGTTCATTTAATATTGAATCACTACTCGCTGCAACAACTAAAAAAGCACTTTTAATATCACTTTTCTCATATTCTCTTTGATACCAACGAATTTTCTTTTCTTCCACAAGTTTTACTAAATTCGCATCTAATTCTGGACTTATCACAACTATATCCGCACCCTGTTTGAGTAAAGGAATAATTTTAAATCCTGCAACTTTTCCCCCACCAATAACAACAACGCGTTTCTCATTAACTCGCACTGTAAGTGGATACATACTGATCTCCTTTCAATAACTCCGTCGTTTTCTGAATTAACATATCTTGAAACGCTTCATTCTTCCCTAAATATGGACTGATTTTTATCTCTCCCAATTCATATTGGCGCACTTCTTTCTCAATATGTTTCATAAGTAAACCTGTAAATAACAAGTAAGGCAGTACAACGATGTTCTTTTCTTTTTGTTCTACAACTTCCTTTAACTTCTCCTCAAATTTTGGCTCTGCAGCCGCTAAATAACAAACTTCTACTTTTTTAACCTTCTCTTTTGTTTGAAATAAAGAAGCAATCCAGTTTATATCTCTTAATACTTCAGGATCACTGCTCCCTCTTGCAACAAGAAGTAACGTCACTTCATTTTTATCTTCCTGTTCGATGCCACTTCCGCTATACACCGATTTAACAAGTGTTTTTGATACACCAAACGGATTACCATAGGTCACTTTAACATCCGAAAATTGATTAGTTAACTTTTCCAATTCAAAAGGGATATCTTTTTTTACATGCCCTGCCGCTAATAAAAAAACAGGGATAGCAATAATCTCAGTGGCCCCACGCTTCACACATGTACGAAAACCATCTTCAATAGAAGGATTCGCTAACTCTAAAAAACAAACTTCTTGAATAGTCGCTTCTATACGGCTCATACACGATGTAATAAATTGAATCGCCTCTTCTTTCGCTGTCTTCAAACGACTTCCATGACATATATATAAGACGGCTTTCATTTTACAACACTCCACTTACTTGATAAGCATTTTCTGTCTGCTTCTCAAACCAATGAATTTTTTCTCTAAAACGGACAACCTCTCCAATTACAATCATACTCGGATTTTGAATTTGCTCTTTTTTCGCAACATCTACAATTGTCCCTAACGTTCCAACAACTGTGCGTTGCATAGACGTCGTCCCCTGCTCAATAATAGCAGCTGGCGTACTTTTATCTTTTCCATGCTTCATAAGTTGCTCACATATGTAGGGCAAATTACTAACCCCCATATATACCGCTAAAGTCTCTACACCTTTCGCTAAACTCTCCCATTTCACTTCTTCTTCAGCACCTTCTTTCCTATGCCCAGTCACAATAGCAAAACTTGCACTTGCATCACGGTGCGTCACTGGAATGCCCGCATAAGCAGGAGCAGCTATTCCAGCTGAAATACCAGGAATGATTTCAAATGGTACACCTTGCTTTGCTAATGCTTCAGCTTCTTCTCCCCCTCTACCAAACACAAATGGATCGCCGCCCTTAAGCCTCGTTACAACTTTTCCTTTTTTCGCATACTTAATAAGAAACGTGTTAATTGTCTCTTGCTTCATCGTGTGATAATTCGGGAGTTTTCCGCAATAAATTAAATCCGCGTCAGGCTTTGCGTGTGAAAGCAGCTCTTTATTCACAAGTCGGTCGTATAAAATAACATCTGCCTTCTCAATACATTTCAACCCTTTAACAGTAATTAAATCTGGATCGCCAGGACCCGCTCCAACAATATAAACCTTTCCCATCATCTCTCCTCATTTCTTCTATTAAAATGAAACTTCCATTCGTATATAAGAATGGAAGTTTTTATTTTTTCGTATTACTGATCTCTACTCATGAATAACAAATGCCGCACCTTTTCGAATCTTCTTTTTTTCAAACAAAGAAATCTCTTTTACCTCTGGCAACGGTAAAAAATGCTTTTCAAGCTCAATCTCCGCAAGCTTAAATGCCTGTTCTTCACCTTGAGCAACAACAACTATCGGAACAATATCACTCACTAATACAGCTTCAAATCGATATAAATCCATATCGTCCCTCCTAAGACGCTATGACTTCTTCTAACACGTTATTTAACGCTATTTGTAATGTATCTACACCAACACGACCTACAAAATCATAAAATGTCTCGGCTGGTAATTTATTCTCTTTGAAATAACTTATAAATGATGCAAGTACATCAGGTAAATCCTCGCCATCTATTTTTCCTTTTAACTTTTGATTGTAGGCACCGCCATCTAACAATGTTCCACCTACGTATATTTCAAACGCTTCAACAATGCCTTTTTCCTTCGTTTTCATTTTCACCCCTTGTAACCCAATGTCAGCAATTTGACGTTGACCACATGAATTCGGGCAGCCTACCATATGAATTCGAACTGGAACATCGAGTACAATTTGTGTATCTAAGTATTCTGCAATTTGACGTAATCTTTCTTTCGTTTCTACTAGTGCAAGATTACAATATTCAATACCGGTACATGAAACCGCATGACCAATAAATGATTTCGGGCTTGCAGATATCGCTTCAAACAGCGGTTCACTAAGTAATCCTTTTACATTTTCCGGAGGAACGTTCGAAATAATGAAATTTTGTGAATTACATGTACGAATTTGTCCATTTCCATATTGCTTTGCGATTCTTGCAACCTCAAACATTTCTTCTGCATGTAAACGACCTACCGGTACATTAAAACCTACATATTTTAATCCCTCTTGTTTTTGGTCTTGAACACCATAAAAATAGCCTGCATTCCATCCTTTGAGTGCACTTTCCCCTTTACTTTGTAAAGGCCCTGTATACTCTATTAGTTTCTCTTTAAATTTCTCTGCTCCCCAGTCCGCAACAAGAAATTTCAAACGCGCTAAATGACGTTTCTCACGATATCCAAAATCACGGAATATAGTAGCAATTGCAATCGCCACCGCCTTCACTTCTTCTGGTAAAACGAATACATCTAATTCCTCAGCTAAATACGGACGGGCTGATAATCCTCCACCTACTTTTATATGAAAACCAACTTTTTTCTCACCATCTATTTCTTTCGTAGCAGGTGTAAATGCAACACAGTTAATCTCTGCGTTTGCTGAGTTATAAATATTAGAACTAATAGACATTTTAAATTTACGTGGTAAATTAGAAAACTCTTCATTATGCTGGAAGTAATCGTATACTTCTTTTACAATATGCGTTGTATCAAATAATTCATTTGCATCAATGCCAGCAAGCGGATTACCTGTAATATTACGCGTTATATCACCACACGCTCCAGCTGAAGACAATCCAACTCTCGCTAATCTATTAAAAATATCTGGAATTTGCTGAATTTCCAACCAGTGAAACTGAATCGCTTGTCTCGTCGTAATATCTATTACATCACGTCCATAATCTTCAGCGATAGAAGCAAGCACTTCTGCCTGTGCATTTGTAATAATCCCTGACGGAATATTTACCCGCATCATAAAATAACCAGCTTCTTTTGGACGTTGTAAATACAATCCTGCCCATTTAAAGGCATCCCACTCTTCTTTTGGAATAGATTCGAATCCATTTTCCGCATAGTAAGGAATATCATTAAAAATTTCTAAGCCATCTTTTTCTAATTTATTTTTCTCCGTCTGATTTAATTTTTCATTGTTAGCCCATACTTTTTCATAACTCATTGTTTATCCCCCTATATAAAACTACGCTCTTGTAAATACTTCACGATTTGTTCCGCACATTCTTCAATAGAATATTTGTGCGTTTCTACAATTAATTCCGCTTGTGCTGGCTCTTCATAAGGCGAATCAATACCTGTGAAATCCTTAATGTCACCTTTTCTTGCCTTTTTATAAAGTCCTTTCGGATCACGTTTCTCACACTCTTCAATCGGACACTTCACAAAAATTTCAATAAATTCATCTGCCGCTAATAAATCTCTTACTTGTTTACGGTCCACTCGAAATGGTGAAATAAATGCTGTAAGGACAACTGTTCCTTGATCTACAAATAACTTTGCCACTTCGCCAATACGTCTTATATTTTCCATGCGATCACTTTCAGAAAATCCTAAGTCTTTATTTAAACCGTGACGAATGTTATCCCCATCCAGCACATAATTTCCAATATTCCTTTCAAACAGTTTACGAGCGACCGCATTCGCTACTGTAGATTTACCCGAAGCTGATAAACCAGTAAACCAAATTACAAAACTATGATGTCCATTCTTCGCTCTTCTCTCATCTTTTGAAACCGAAGCTGTATGCCAAGTAATATTCGTATCCATCTCGTTCTCTCCCTATTCTGTTACTACTTCTTTTTTCAATCCTTTAATTAGCACTTCCACTACTTCTTTACGACTAAATGTACTTGGCGGAATCTCACCGTTTCTTAATAATTCTCTTACTTTTGTACCCGATAAAATAACATGATCTTCTTTTCCGTGCGGACATGTTTTCGTTGAAGCCATCGCTTCACATTTCGTGCAGTAAAAACTATGTTCAAAGAATAGTGGTGTAATTCCTAACTCTTCTATCGTAAAATTTGTGAAGATTTCTTGCGCTTCATACGTTCCGTAATAATCTCCTACTCCAGCATGATCACGCCCTACTATAAAGTGGGTACATCCAAAATTCTTTCTTACTAACGCATGAAATATCGCTTCCCTTGGTCCTGCGTAACGCATGGCAGCAGGAAATACACTTAAAAAGACACGATTTTTCGGATAATATTTTTGAAGAAGTACTTCATAGCTTTCCATTCTTACATCAGCAGGAATATCATCCGATTTCGTTTCTCCGACGAGCGGATTTAAAAAGAGACCATCTACAATTTCAAGAGCAGATTTTTGAATATACTCATGGGCACGATGTACCGGGTTTCTCGTTTGAAATCCGACCACTGTTTTCCACCCACGTTTTTTAAATGCTTCCCTCGTTTCAATTGGGTCTAAATGATAAGAAGGAAATTGATTATTTTCAAAGCGTTTTGTTAGAATAATAGTTCCTCCAACGTAAACGTTTGGTCGTTCATATAATTTTTTCACTCCTGGATGAGCCTCATCCGTTGTTTTATATACAAGTAACGCTTCTTTTTCTTTATCTGGTACAAAAATATCTTCTATTTGAATGACACCGTATATATTTCCATTGTTGACAAGCTTTACTTCCTCTCCAACCTTCAGGCTTTCTGCGACTTTTTCTGTTACTGGTAATGTAATCGGTATACTCCACACACTACCATTTGCTAAACGAAGCGTTTCTACAACTGAATCATAATCTTCCTTCCCTAAAAAACCAGTAAGGGGGCTATATCCACCTGTCGCCAATAGTTCTAAATCACTTAACGCAATATTGTCTAATTTAATTTCTTTTTCAATTTGTGATACGTCATATGTCTCATCTATACGGTTTACTAATTCGTTTACTATGCTCATTTTTCTATATCCTCTCTTAGCTTTATTTCAAGATTCATCTTATTGGTAATGAAGACCACATTCGGTTTTCACTTTCCCAGCCCATCTACCATCTCTTGAATCGCCACCATCCCCTACAGGTAACGTACATTTCTCACACCCAATACTTGGATAGCCAACATCATGCAACGGGTTATACGGCAAGCTATGTTTGTATACATATCGCCAAACTTCTTTCCACGTCCAATGAATGAGTGGACAAACTTTAATAGATTGAAAACGATGATCTTGATTTATAAACTTTGTATGCTTACGTGTTTCTGATTGTTCCCTTCTTAAGCCCGATATCCACGCTTTTTCCGCTGCTAATGATTTTTCTAACGGTAAAATTTTTCTAATCTTACAACAAAGATTCGGATTACTTTCCCATAATTTCTCACCATGCAACTTCTCTTGTTCATCAAGCGTAAGTTCCGGTTGTTTTTCTATAATATTTAATGAAGGAAATCGCCTCCGCACTTTTTGAATTAATTCATATGTTTCTTGAAAATGAACATTTGTATCCAAAAATACAACTTTAGCAGATGGATTTACTTGGTTTATAAGGTGCAGCAATACCATACCTTCCACCCCAAAGCTACATGCGTAGACGATTTCATCTTTATATTCTTTATAAGCCCACTTTAATACTGATAGCGCGCCTTTTGTTTCATCTTCTTCCGAAAACGAAACAACATTTTCTTCCCACGTTTCATACGTCAACATGTTTTTTCCCCCTGTAAAGGCAAAAAGACGGTTTTAACCTAATGAAAATAGGTTAAAACCGCCTCTAGTTTTTCTAGTCAGCGCTTTTCACTTTAAACGTACTTTTTCACTTTTCTCTAACTGAATTACTTTTCCATCTTGCACAACAATTGTAATTGAACCATATTTCATATCAGCAAGCATCGCTTCAATCTTCTCGGATACTTCATCAAAATGTTCCCGTACACTCACGCGAACAGCCCCCCCTTTTTATTCATAAAAAAAATCTTTCCCATTTCGAAAAGACTGTTCGGTAATATATTTTACCTTATCTTTCAAAATGGATCCCATTTTGCTGGATTTAGCACCTTGCTTTCTATAAGCAGGTTGCCGAGCTTCTTCGGGCCAGTTCCCTCCGCTTCTCTTGATAAGCTTTGTATTTGTATTTTATCACAATTCTGATTTTTTTCAATCCTAGTTTTCCGATATATTTTAATTATTTTATTTTATAAAAAAGGAATTGCCCATACGAACAACTCCTTTTCCTATTTAGACAAGTTCTTTAATACGTATGCGATCGTTCCCAATAATATTTTCATATGTTTCGCGTTCCACAACTACTTGCGATGTTCCGCCTTTTGCAAAGACAACGGCTGGTCTTCGAATCCGATTGTAATTATTCGCCATCGAGTACCCGTATGCTCCTGTACAGGAAACTGCTAGTAAATCAGAAGCAACGACTTTCGGTAAATGAATATCCCAAATCAACATGTCTCCACTCTCACAGCATTTCCCGGCAATCGAAACGAGTTCCTCATTCTCATCATTCCCTCGATTCGCTAACATCGCTTCATAACGCGCGCTATATAAAGCAGGTCTTAAATTATCTGTCATTCCACCATCGACTGATACATATTTCCGAATACCAGGAATATCTTTCACAGATCCAACTGTATAAATTGTTGTCCCAGCATCACCTACAATGCTACGTCCTGGTTCAATCCATATTTCTGGCAATGGATATTCACATACAGTAAATTGTTCTCTCACTGCACTTGTTACAGCTCGCACATATGTCTCAAGAGTTAATGGTGTATCTGACTCTGTGTAGCGTATTCCAAATCCCCCGCCTACATTTAACACTTTTACTACATAGTTTGTTTGCTCTCTCACTTCTACTAAAAATTGGCGAAGAACTTCAATCGCTCGAACAAAACCAGCTGTTTCAAATATTTGCGATCCAATATGTGAATGGATCCCTAGCACATTATAATTGGATTTTTGTAAAGCAAATCTAATTGCCTGCATCGCTTGACCGTTTGAAACGCCAAATCCAAATTTCGAATCATCTTGGCCTGTCGTAATATATTCATGTGTGTGCGCCTCTACTCCAGGCGTTACACGAATTAATATGTTCACAAACTTTCCATGTTGCATCGCTAAATCGTGTAAAACTTCTAATTCAAAGAAATTATCTACGACAAAACAACCGATATTCGCCTGAAGAGCCATCACTATTTCTTCTTCTGTTTTATTATTTCCATGAAAATGAATACGTGATGCCGGAAATCCTGCTTGGAGCGCAGTATATAATTCTCCCCCAGAGACAACGTCTAATGACATATTCTCTTCACGAGCTACTCGGCACATCTCCATGCACAAGAACGCCTTGCTTGCATATGCTACTTGATAAGAGAAACCACTTTCTTTAAAAGCACGATGAAATGCTCGGCATTTTCCTCGAATAGACTCTTCATCGTATACATAAAGTGGTGTTCCGTATTGCTTTGCTAGCTGCGTCGTATCGCACCCTCCAATTTCTAAGTGTCCTTGCCCATTAATTCGGCTTGTGCCGTGTAAATACATTTAAATTCCTCCCTTATTTCCTCTAAAACTCATAACCCCAATCTTCTATTCATTGCAGCACGCTTTTAGATAGACAAAAAACGCGCGGAACAATGTTCACACGCGTTTCTTATTAGGAAAAATATATATTGAAAAAATAAACGAGTTGTTATCTCCTCAAAATAAGAAACCGCATCAACATCTCCAAATAGCTCTCCATAAAATAAATCTTATGACAGTACTACATTTATTCAATGCAGTCCCAATATATGAATAAGATGGTTATTCTTATATTTCGGCAATAGTCCCTTTCAACCTATGATCACAGATTCCATTAAATCTCCCATAGCTTACTCTTTCCTATCGCGGCCTCTACCTTTGAGAGTAGATGAGGTAAGTCTATTTAATTTTCAAACATCTAATTGTTGCTATTAACAATACCAAAGGACCATTTTATTTGTCAAACAATTTTTTATATTGTTTTTTTGCAGTTTAATTTCGTATCGTCTGGTAAGCGCTTTACTAATACCTTTGTTACTTCCCATTCGCCTTCTTCGTTATTAAATGTAATCGTTACCTTCTCAAATGGTGGAGCAATTTTCCCAGCAACACGTTCATACTTTGTCACTTCAATACTTGCTTGAAATAAATATGTACCGCTATACACTTTTTTTAAACTAATAATTTTAGGACATTGATAAGGTTTCAAACTTCCATATTGTTTTTCAATTGCTTTATTTATTTTTGGAAATAAAACAGAATAAAGTGCATCTTCCATAAGAGGTGCATCATATTGGGCTACCGACACACTCGGTGAAGTGAAAAGTATAACACTACTGCATGCTATAAAATATAATAATTTTCGCATTATAACCTCCGTATTATCACGCGATTCTTTCTGCGTACGATAATTATCATACATAGAAATTCTGTTTTATTGTCTCCCACCACTCTTTTTCTACTCGATTATTATAAAAAAGCCCACAACCTTCTTTTATTTTCGTATAATGATACTCATAGTATAATAATCATAATAACAAAGGACTGTTCGTATATATAAAATGAGTCGTTTAGCAAACTGACTCTCAAGAACTGTCATGCTTTTTAGGAGAGGAGTATATTATGCTACAACATCTGTTTCCAAAACTGCGATTTGCACTCGTTGCAGTCGTTTTACTATGGATTAAAACATATATTGTGTACAAGCTAGCATTTGATATTAAAATTGATAATTTCTTTGAAGAATTCATGCTTTTTATCAATCCACTAGCTGCGTTACTTTTATTTTTCGGCTTAGCTTTACTTGCATCTAAGCACCGAAACCGAATTATAATTGGAATCAGTTTTATACTGTCATTTATTTTATTTGGAAACGCAATGTTTTATGGGTTCTATAACGATTTCGTTACTTTCCCAGTTTTATTCCAAACAAACAATATGGCTGATTTAGGGACAAGTATAAAAGAACTCTTTACGTACAAAACATTACTTTTATTTGCAGATGCAATTATTTTAATGTTTATTTCGCGTAAATTCCCATCATTTGGCGACAAAACACCACTTTCCCGCTCAGAGAAGCGAACTTTCTTTAGCGGTGTAACAGCTTTATTAGCACTACAAATTGTTGTATCAGTTATTTATAAACCACAAATGTTCTCACGCTCATTTGACCGTCAAACTGTCGTGAAGAATTTAGGTTTATACACATATCATCTATTTGATATTACGCTTCAATCCAAGTCCTCAGCTGAGCGTGTATTTGCAAGTGGGGATGGGTTTTCTGAAATTAAAAACTATACAGACTCAAAAGACAAACAAGTTGATAAAAACTTATTTGGAGCTGCAAAAGGTAAAAATGTAATTTTAATTTCAATGGAATCTACACAAAGCTTTGTTATTAATAAAAAAATAAATGGAAAAGAAATTACACCATTTTTAAATGAATTTATTAAGGATAGTTTCTATTTCGATAACTTCTATCATCAAACTGGACAAGGTAAAACTTCTGATGCTGAATTTATCGTTGAAAACTCACTTTATCCGCTAGATCGTGGTTCTGTATTCTTTACTCATGCAACAAATGAATACACAGCGACACCAGAACAATTAAAGAAATACGGATATTCTTCTGCCGTCTTCCATTCAAATGATAAAACGTTTTGGAATCGGGATGTAATGTATCCTGCGCTTGGATATGATCGTTACTTTAATTTAAATGATTACGCAGGAACGGAGCAAATGTCTGTCGGTTGGGGATTAAAAGATAAAGAGTTCTTTGAACAATCTATTCCAAAGTTAAAATCTTTACCGCAACCGTTCTATACAAAATTTATTACATTAACAAATCATTTTCCATTTCTTCTAAATCCGGAAGATCAATATGTTGATGAATTCAACTCGGAAAGTGGTGTTGTAAACCGCTACTTCCCAACTGTTCGTTACACAGATGAAGCTCTTAAATTATTTATTAAACAATTAAAAGAAGAAGGATTGTATGATAATTCCGTTATTGTCATCTATGGTGATCATTACGGTATTTCCGAAAACCATAACGCAGCTATGGCACAGTTCCTAGGAAAAGATACTATTACACCATTCGATTCTATGCAATTACAACGAGTCCCTCTTATTATTCATGTGCCTGGCCAAGAAGGAAAAGTTGTTTCTAAAGTATCCGGTCAAATTGATATTAAGCCAACGCTCCTTCATTTACTTGGTATTAAAACAAATAAATCCGTTGAATTTGGAACTGACTTATTTATTAAAGAGAAAGACCCGCTTATGGTAATGCGTGATGGTAGCTTTGTTTCTGAAGAGTATGTTTATACAAAAAATATGTGCTACAAAAGAAGTACGGGTGAAGAAGCTGACATGACGCTATGTCAGCCGTATATTGAAAAAGCAAAAACAGAATTAAAACTCTCCGATAAATTAATTTATGGAGATTTATTACGCTTCGATCCTAATAATCGATATAAAACTGGAACGATGACAACGAAATTTGAATAGTAAAGGAAGCAACTTTATACAAGTTGCTTCCTCTTTTTATTTTCACTTAATTTTCAAACCATCCTTCTATGAACTCTTTCACAAATTGGTAATTTCTTTCGTATGAGGAATAAATTTATGGTATGATAAAATAAGTAAACTTTCATACACTAATTAAGAATTTATTACAGAAAGCAAGGGATCAGATTTTGTATAGAGCAGCTATTCCAAACTTATTTACGCTCGGAAATTTATATAGCGGATTTTTATCAATCGGCTATGCATCTTTAGGATATTATAAATCAGCTGCTATTTTAGTACTTATCGGGATGATGTTAGATAGTCTTGATGGTCGTGTTGCTCGTTTATTACGTGTTGATTCACAAATGGGAAAAGAGCTCGACTCGCTTGCAGATGTCGTAACATTTGGTGCAGCACCAGCTGTTTTAATGTATTACACATCTTTCTCAAACTACGGAATCATCGGATTATACATAGCGGGATTATTCCCTCTTTTCGGAGCATATCGTTTAGCACGATTTAATGTAACACCATCTTCTACTTCAATGAAATATTTCACTGGAGTACCGATTACAGCAGCGGGAGGGCTTGTTGCTTTCTTAACATTATTTTCACATACCATTCCAAAAATCGTTCTTATTACCGTATTTGTAACGTTCGCATTTTTAATGGTGAGCCGCATTCGTATCCCAAGTTTAAAAGATGTACCAATTCCACGATATAGCATCATTATTACACTATTTTTAGTTGGAATCATTATTACAATGTATCAAACAGGATTTGGAAATTTTTCTGTTTTCTTATTCATTGCCATTCCACTATATATTTTGTACATGTTATCTCAATTCATTAGACAAAGACCGTCTAAAAAAGCGAATAAAGAAAAATAAGAAAACCTTCCGAGTCCGGAAGGTTTCTTTTTATTTTGTAACTAATACCTTTTGATTTACAGGTGTTACTGGCTCTTCGCCGTTTAATACAGCTAAAATATTTCTGACAGCCATTTCAGCCATCGCATCACGAGTTTCAAATGTTGCATTCCCTACGTGTGGAGCAAGTACTACATTCTTTAATTCTTTTAGCTCTTCTGTAATTTTCGGTTCAAATTCAAACACGTCAAGAGCTGCTCCTTCAATTTCATTCGTTTTTAATGCATGAGCAAGTGCTGCTTCATTCATAATTGGTCCACGTGAAGCATTTACAATATACGCTGTTTTCTTCATCATTTTAAACTGCTCTTCATCAATCATATGATGTAATTTTGGATTATAAGCACAGTTAATTGTAATAAAGTCTGCTGTTTGTAATAATTCTTCCAACATCACATACGTTGCCCCCAGCTCACTTTCAGCTTCAAGCTTACGATTTGGCCCTGTATATAAAACATCCATTCCAAATGCTTTCGCACGTTTTGCAACAGCCTTCCCGATTTCTCCAAGACCTATAATTCCGATTGTCTTACCATGAACTTCTCGTCCTAAGAAAAATAACGGTGCCCATCCGTTAAATCCAGTCGTACGACATAACGTATCCCCTTCAGGAATTCTACGCGCCGCTGCTAAAAGAAGTGCAAATGTTAATTCTGCAGTCGCTTCCGTTGATACTTTCGGTGTATTCGTAACTGCAATTCCTTTTTCGCCCGCATACGTGTAATCAATATTGTCGTAACCAGCACCATAGTTTGCAACAATCTTTAAATGAGGCGCTGCATCAATAACTTCTTTTGGCACCTTTGTCGAAAGTAAACTTAACAATGCATCTTTATCTTTTACACGCTCTGTTAATTCATCTATAGAAATTAACTCCTCTTTATCGTACATTTCTACATCATGATCTTTTAATAGTTCTAATCCAATTTCCGGAATTTTTCCCGCTACTAATATTTTTGCCACTACTAACACCTCTTCTATAGAAAATAAGATATCTCTTATATTTCATTGTAAGAAATCCACATATAAAAACCAAGGAATTTGATTATAGTTTTAAAAATCGACACTTTTCCATGAAAAAAGAGGAGATGCAACTCTCCCCTTTTCTTACGATTTTTCCTGCGATTCTTTTCCAAGCTTCACATCAATCGTTCCTTCTGCAACCGTATCGCTAATTTGCTCCTCAATAACCGATTGAGATTCAGCATTCGTTTCAGAAGTATAAGCTTGTTGCTGTGCACCTTGTACATTTTGTTTATTTTGTTGTTTCGCCATTTCTTACCCTCCTTTTCATTCTTTCTTATTTTGAACAAAAAGGACGGTTTTCATCAAAAAATTGCGTTTCATTTTGAATTTGTTACTTCTTCTTCAAGCGACCTCATTACTCTTGCTCGCTTCGTAAATGTTGCAACCTGAGTAACACCGTGAGCTAGTAATGTTTGTACATTTTCTTGTACATAATTCCCTAAATCATTTGGATAATGGGCATCCGAAGAAATCGTAATTGGAACACCATACTTAGCTAATACTTGTAAATATAGTGGACTTGGGCACATTTCACGAACAGGATAACGATAGTATAATCCTGCATTTATTTCTGTTGCCGTATTCGTTTCTACTAACGCACAGGCAATTTCCTCATAATAAGAAAGCTGTTCATTCTCATCCAATCGATAATTAAATACCTTTATATTATCAAGATGAGCGATAATATCAAATAACTCGGTACGAATCGCACTCTCAACTGTTTTAAAAAACATATCATATAATGCGCGTAGGTCATGCTTCTCAAAATATTCTTTCGTATCTGGATTATCAAATCCCCAGCCATTTAGAAAATGAACGGAACCAATTATATAATCAAAGTCTCCTAGCGCTAATAATTCTTTTAACTCTCCTTCACAACCAATAAAATAATCCGCTTCAATTCCAAGTTTAAGTGTGACACCTCTTTTACTCCATCGTTCTTTCGCCTCTTCAATGACCTTTGTAAAATCATACAGTGAAACTACCCTTACTTGATCTAACCATTCCTTCTGTATACGACCGAGCTTAGAATCACTAATATCTACATATTTTTCATAATATCCTTTCGCTTCATGAAAACGATATAAATGATCAACAATCCCAACTTCTGTTATACCTTTTCGCACAGCTTCTTCTAAATAGAGGTCCATCCATTCTGTTGTAAATGGCCCTTCCTTCACACGCTTTTGCAAACGCTCTTGTGTTTTCATAAGCCAATCAATAGAATGCCTTTCTTGAAGCGGTTCATAACGTTCCAGCGCTTCATTTATTTTAGCAAGCCATCCTATTGAATACGGTCCTTCTTCTAAGTGAAGATGATAATCTACTTTCATATACATTCCCCCTTATAATGTATCTATTTCCCTTCTATCCCCAACTCTCGAAAGCTTTCCATTTCGTTCTTTCACCTCTCGCATGACATCTTCCAATGTAATATTTTTTTCAGCTAATAAAACGAAACAGTGATAAAATACATCAACCATTTCTTTCACTACTTCTTCTTTATCATTATTTTTACATGCGATAATTACTTCAGCACACTCTTCACCAATTTTCTTTAAAATTTTATCTTCTCCTTTTGAAAATAAATAATTTGTATACGATTCAGGAAGTGGGCTTTCCTTTCGTTCTTCAATTGTTTTATACAGCAACTTAAAGGCATTTTCCATATGTATCCCCCTATATAATTTGATAGTGAAAACATGTCTTCTCTCCCGTATGACAAGCAGGTCCTACTTGTTTCACATTCACAACAATTGAATCTTGATCACAATCCAAATATAAAGATTGCACATATTGAAGATTCCCTGATGTTTCCCCCTTATTCCATAACGACTGCCTCGAACGAGAATAAAACCATGTCCTTTTCGTCTCTAACGTTTTTTCATATGCTTCTTCATTCATATAAGCTAGCATTAAAACTTCTTTCGTACCTTCTTCGATGACAATTGCTGGTATTAATCCTTTTGAAAAATTAGGTTTCATAACCGCACCTCAACATTTGCATCTCTTAATTTTCGCTTTACACTCTGCACTGTCGCCTCACCATAATGAAAGATGGATGCCGCTAACGCTGCATCAACTGTTGTCTTTTGAAAAACTTCTATAATGTGATCCGTATGACCACAGCCCCCTGATGCGATGACTGGAATGGAAACACTTTTTGAAATTTCTTCTGTTAAACGAAGGTCATATCCGCTTTTCGTTCCATCTGCATCCATACTCGTTAACAAAATTTCACCTGCCCCAAGTTTAACAACACGCTTCGCCCATTCTATGGCATCCATTCCTGTGTCAACTCTTCCGCCGTTGACGTATACGTTCCATTTACCTTCTGCTACTTTTCTAGCATCAATTGCCACGACAATACATTGTGATCCAAAGTGTTCTGCCCCTTCTTCTATAAGCTTCGGGTTTCGCACTGCCGCTGAGTTTATTGAAACTTTGTCTGCTCCAGCTCTTAGTAAATTGTACATATCTTTCACACTTGAAATCCCCCCGCCAACCGTAAGAGGAATAAATACTTTAGCTGCTGTTTTTTCTACAACATCTATAATCGTTTTTCTTCCTTCATGAGTCGCTGTAATATCTAAAAATACGATTTCATCTGCCCCTGCCTCGTTATATGCTTCAGCTATTTCAACCGGATCACCGACATCTTGTAATCCTATAAAATTTACACCCTTTACGACTCGCCCTTCTTTCACATCTAGACATGGAATGATTCGTTTCGCTAACATAACTTCGTTACCTGTAACACTTCTTCTAAATCAATCGTTTTCTCGTAAAGCGCCTTTCCAATTATGACACCATATATATTCATATCATTTAACTTTTTCACATCTTGAATAGATGCCACTCCTCCAGAGGCGATGAGACGAATGCCCACAATTTTTTGAAGTATCGCTAATTGTTCAAAATTTGGACCTGCAAGCGTCCCGTCTTTCGAAATGTCTGTAAACACAATCGTTTGAACACCTAAACTTTCCATTTGTTTCGCTAAACTAACGTAAGAAATTTCAGACAGATCAAGCCAACCTCTCGTTGCTACGAAACCATTTTTCGCATCAATTCCAACAATGATTTTCTCTTTATATAGACGAACTGCTTCCTCTAAAAATGACTTATCATAAAGAGCTGCTGTTCCTAAAATCACTTTTTCTACACCTGCTGACAATAACTTCTCCACCGTTACAAGTGAACGAATTCCTCCTCCCACTTGCACAGGAATAGGTACCGCCTTGCAGATTTTTTCAATGACGGGCAAATTTAACGACTCGCCAGCAATTGCACCGTCTAAATCAACAATGTGTAGTATTTCCGCTCCAAGCTTTTCAAATATGATCGCCTGCGCTACCGGATCTTCATTCATCACCGTTTCTTTACTAAACTCTCCTTGATAAAGTCTAACGCATCGCCCTTCTTTTAAATCGATAGCTGGGAAGATTTCCATGCTTCTACCACTCCTTGAAAATTTTTTAATATTTGCATGCCAATTTCGCCACTTTTTTCTGGATGAAACTGTGCACCAAATACATTTCCTTTCGCGACAAACCCTGGTATTTGCATGCCATAATCACTTACTCCGCATACAATTTCATCTGGACAATCCGCGTAATATGAGTGAACATAATACACGAAAGAACCATCCACTAATCCATTCCAAAGCGGAAATTCTCTTTCCTTCCTTAATTCATTCCATCCCATATGAGGAATTTTATAAGAAACTTTTAACTTACGAATTTCCCCTGGTAGTAAACCTAACCCGCTACAATCTTTTAGTTCCTCACTTCGTTCAAATAAAAGTTGCATGCCCAAACATATACCAAGGAGTGGTTTTCCTATGTCACAAACTTCTTTTAGTACACACACTAAATCTCTTTCTTCTAATACGTCCATCGCTTTCGGAAATGCACCTACTCCCGGTAGAATCACGCCATCGCTTCTCAATATCTCTTCTTTATCACTCGTTACAATGTACTCTGCGCCAATATATTTTAATGCTTGCTCTACACTGCGAATATTCCCCATTCCATAATCTATAATGGCAATCAATTACAACATCCCTTTCGTTGAATTTACACCAGTAATGTTGGCATTTTTTTCGACCGCTTCTCTAAGCGCTCTACCAAAAGCTTTAAATAATGCTTCAATTTTGTGATGTGTATTACTTCCGTATAGAACGCGCGCATGTAATGTAATATTGGCAGCATGTGCAACTGCTCTAAAAAATTCTTCCGTCAATTCTGTATCAAAATCCCCGAGCTTCGGATTTGTTAATTCCCCTTGAAATACACAATATGAGCGTCCACTTATATCAATTGCAACAAATCCTAAAGATTCATCCATCGGTACATACGCGGAACCGTAACGATTAATTCCTTCTTTATTTTGCAATGCTTCTTTCAAGCAATTTCCGAGTACAATTCCAACATCTTCAACGGTGTGATGTGCATCGACAAATACATCACCTTCTGCCTCAACTTGCAATCCAAATCTTCCATGTCTAGCAAATAAAGTCAGCATATGATCGAAAAAACCAACCCCCGTTTGAATAGATACACTCGTACTTTCATCAAGCTGCAAACTTAATTTAATTTTTGTTTCTGTCGTCTCACGTGCTTGACTGGACTGACGCATTATTTTTCCTCCTCAAACCTTATTTGGATTGCTCTCGCATGTGCATGTAACCCTTCTTTATTTGCAAGCTCTACAATATGATGCTGTACATTTTTTAACGCTTCCTCTGTATAAGAAATAAAACTTGATTTTTTCACGAAATCATCGACTGATAACGGAGAAAAAAATCTTGCCGTTCCGCTCGTTGGTAATACATGATTCGGTCCCGCCAAATAATCCCCGAGCGGTTCAGGTGCATATGGCCCAAGGAAAATAGAGCCTGCATGTTTCACATAATCTAGAGCATTCATCGGTTCTTTTATATGTAACTCTAAATGTTCTGGAGCAATTTCATTTGATAACTTTAGTGCCTCCTCTAAAGAAGCAACAATAAAGATGGCTCCATTTCTATTTATTGATTCACGTGCAATTTCACTTCTTGGTAACGTTTCTAACTGTCTTTCTACCTCTTTTTCTACTTCTTTAGCTAGTTCCACATTCGTTGTAATACAAATCGCCGTTGCTCTCTCATCATGCTCTGCTTGCGATAATAAATCCGCTGCGATATATTTTGCATTACCTGTTTCATCCGCGACAACTACAATTTCTGATGGACCAGCAATCATATCGATATTTACTATCCCGTATACTTCTCGTTTCGCTAGAGCGACGTACAAATTTCCCGGTCCAACTATTTTATCCACTTTCGGAATCGATTCCGTCCCGTATGCTAAAGCAGCAATTGCTTGTGCGCCACCTATCGTATAAATTTCATCTACTCCCGCAAGATTTGCAGCAGCTAATATATGAGGATCAATTCCCCCTTTCCTCGGCGGTGTTACCATTACAATTTTTTTCACACCTGCAAGTTTCGCCGGCAATACATTCATTAATACTGAAGAAGGATATGAAGCTGTCCCACCTGGTACATATACACCTACATTTTCTAATGGCCGAATAAGCTGCCCTCTAATTATGCCTTTACTTTCACAATCGAGGATTGAATACTTCTTTTGTTTTTCGTGATACGAAACAATGTTTTTCTTCGCCTCTTTTAAAGCTTCTAAAAATGAATTCTCTACAAACATACTCGCTTGCTGTATTTCTTCTTCACTTACACGAAAATCTTTCATCTCTACACCATCAAACTTTTTTGTATAGAAAGATAAAGCCTCATCTTTTCCTTCCCTTACATTTCTAATGATTTCTCTTACACTTCTTTGAACAGTTTCTTCTATTATATTAGCGTTTTCTCTTAGCACTTTTATTTTAGATAATGCCTCCTTAAAATCTTCATAAATGATTTCCACTTTAAATCCTCCTATTTCCCTGATAAGATTTCTTGCTCCATCATATTTATAATACTGAATATTTCGTCTTTTTTAGTTTTTAAAGCTGCCTTATTCACAATCATCCGAGCTGATATAGAGTGCATTTCCTCAAATACAATGAGTCCATTCTCTTGTAATGTTTTTCCTGTTTCAACAATATCTACAATTGCATCCGCCAATCCAAGAAGAGGAGCGATTTCTACAGAACCTTCTATTTTAATAATTTCTACATCCTCTCCCTTATCATGAAAATAAGTAGAAGTAATATGCGGGTATTTCGTAGCAATTCTTTTTTTTCGGTAACTCTTCGGATTATACGTAGGAATAGAAGCCACACAAAACTTACAAATCCCCACTCCTAAATCCAGCATCTCATAAATATCTTTCTCGTTTTCCATTAAAATATCTTTTCCAACGATGCCAATATCAGCTACCCCATGTTCTACATAAGTAGCAACATCAACCGCTTTTACTAAAATAAATGAAATATTTGTATTTTTACTTTGAAATACAAGCTTCCGACCTTTATTTTTGAGCTCGGAACAATCAATTCCAATCTGCTCAAAAAGTGGAATGACATGTTTTTCTAATCTTCCTTTCGTTAACGCAATTTGAATGTTACGCATGAAGCCTCTCCTTCTTTCTGGACTACCCATTTCTCATTCCATACATATTCCACTAAGTATTCATTCTTTGCCTCAACGACCGTTCCTATTTTATTTTTTCTTGCGAATTGAAGGGTATCGCTTAAATTAGAGAATAGAGATAACCAAGCATTTTTCCCATCCTTTCGAAGTAAATTTCGTAGCCTTTCTGCTTCCGCTAATCTATTTAACTCATAATGAATCACAATATCAATTTGATTTCGTTCATATGGTTCTTGCTGCTCTTGCAGCGCCTTCACAATTTGATTTACTTGTACCGCGAGTCCAACAGCTGGCAGCATTTCTCCAAAATTGCCAATTAGCTCATCGTATCTTCCGCCACTAACGATTTCTTCTCCAATTTCATATATATATCCTTTGAAAATAACACCCGTATAGTAATCTAAGTGTTGAATCATGCCCAAATCAATTGATATGTAAGAACCATATCCTAACGTTTCAATTGTTTCATACATTTCTTTTATTCTTGCAATTGCCATTTTCATTTCATTACTTGAAGCAAGCTTTTCTGCTTCCTCAATAACTTCTAAATTTCCAAATAGCCTTGGCAATTTCTCAAGTAACCTTACTGTCTCATCGCATCGATTTAATTTCTTTTCTCCGATAAAATTTGAGAGGGCTGCATAATTTTTACTTTCTATATACGTTCTAAGTACCCTTTCTTCTTCATCATGGATGGAGAGTTTTTTTACAATACATTTATATAACTGTACTTGCCCAATCTCAATTGTAAAAGATTGCACCTTCAACTTTTGAAGTGCTTGAATGACACTTATTACACATTCAATTTCAGCTCTTACATTATCAATCCCGATAACTTCAATACCACTTTGTACGATTTCATTATATTTTCCAGAATGGGATTCATTCGCTCGAAATACATTCCCGCTATACGTCACTTTAAGTGGCGTATCCCATCTCTGTGTTCCAATAACTCTCGCTAAAGGAATTGTCATATCTGGACGTAAAACGATAATCCTTCCCTTTTCATCAAAAAATTTATACATCTTCTCTTCATCTATCGGTCTATTTTGAAATGCAAAAACGTCATAAAATTCAATTGTAGGTGTTCTTATTTCTTCATAACCTCTCTCTAAAAAAGTAAGCCTTAATTTTTGTTCTACTTCTTCAATTAACGTACATTCTTCGAATAAATAATCTCTCGTTCCATTCGGATTTGCCCGTTTCCATTTTGTCATCTAAATTTTCACACCTTTCCCCTTCTAATGTATGCCTATTTCATTCCCCTAAGCCGAAAATAAAAAGAGCCTTGTAGACAAAATACCTACAAGGCTCTTCAGTAGAGTGTAGGTACAACGGGAATAACCCTTGTACCTACACGTTTTCACGCTAGGTTCAAGGGTTTCATGTATGATGATGTAGTTGTGTAAGCATTGTAATAGATTGCACGATATTCATAATACTTACTCCCTTTCTCCTCTGATTTTCACATAGTATATAACAGTTAATTTTGAATGTAAATACATTTTTAATATTCCGTCATTTTTTTAATGTAAAGCCACTTTTCTTTCATACTCTTTTATTTCTTGTTCATATTGCATTGTAATACTAATTTCATCTAAACCATTTAATAACTTCTCTTTCCACATTTTCTCGATTGTAAAATGGAATCTATGCGTATTCGTTGTCATTATTTCATTTTCTAAATCAACTATGATTTGTTCTCTCGCATCTGTTTTAGCAAGTTGTTCACGCATATCTTTATCCATTACAATCGGTAACATGCCATTTTTCATACAATTCATATAAAAGATATCGGCAAATCCTCCAGCGATAATAACGCGGAAACCATAATCAGCAAGTGCCCATGGAGCATGTTCTCTTGACGAGCCACATCCAAAATTATCGCCTGTGATTAATATACTGGCTCCTTTTCTTTCTTGTGCATTAAGCGGGAAATTAGGGTTTTCTTGGCGATTATTATCATATCGCCACTCATCAAATAAAAACTTCCCAAACCCAGTTCTTTCAATTCTCTTTAAATATTGCTTCGGAATAATTTGATCTGTATCAATGTTATCATTCATCAGTACTGCGGCAGTACCTTTATGAATACGAAATGGCTCCATCATAACTCTCCTTTCTAATATCAACAAAATGACCATATAACGCAGCCGCTGCCGCCATTGCAGGGCTAACTAAATGCGTTCGTGCTCCCTTTCCTTGTCTTCCTTCAAAATTGCGATTTGACGTAGAGGCACAATGTTCCCCTTCAGGCACTTGATCTGGATTCATACCTAGACACATTGAGCATCCGGGCTCTCTCCATTCAAATCCAGCTTCTTCAAATATGCGATGTAATCCTTTATGCATTGCTGCTTCTCTTACCCTTTGAGATCCAGGTACAACAAGTGCTCGCACACCTTCTTTTACTTTTTTACCTTTCACGACAGATGCAGCAATTTCTAAGTCAGAAAGCCTGGAATTTGTACAAGATCCAATGAAAACATGTTGAACTGGAATGTCATACGTACTTTGTCCGGGACTCAATCCCATATAAGAAAACGCTCTTTCGTCATTTGCATCATGCTTTTCTGGCAATTTCTCATCGATCCGAACACCCATACTAGGATTTGTTCCCCACGTAACGTACGGTGCTAAATCCGTAACATCTACTAGAATATGCAAATCATAAACTGCATCTAAATCTGTATAAAGTTCTGACCATTTTTTCTTAATAGATTCATAGTCTTTCGGTGCATATTTACGCCCTTTTACGTAAGCAACCGTTTTTTCATCTGGTGCAATAATGCCAGCCTTTGCTCCCCCTTCAATTGCCATATTGCAAAGCGTCATCCTCTCTTCCATATCCATAGCATGAATGGCCTCTCCGTAAAATTCCATTACGTAACCTGTTCCAACTGCTACTCCGTACTTTGAAAGAAGGTGTAAAATAATATCTTTCGCATAAACACCTTGCGGTAACTTTCCTTTTAACTCAATGCCCATCGCTTTCGGCTTTCGTTGCCATAACGTTTGCGTCGCCAATACATGTTCCACTTCACTCGTACCAATACCAAACGCTAGTGCGCCAAAAGCACCGTGTGTTGCTGTATGACTATCACCACAAACAATCGTTTTTCCTGGCTGTGTGAGTCCAAGTTCTGGTCCTATTACATGAACGATCCCTTGCTCTTCATCTCCGATATCCGCTAATGGCACCTGAAATTGTTTACAGTTTTCCCGAAGTGTATCTAGTTGCTGCTTCGCAATGCGGTCGGTAATATTCCAAACATCTTTCGTTGGAATATTATGATCCATCGTTGCAAATGTTAAATCTGGTCTGCGGACTGTTCGATTTGTAAGCCGCAAGCCTTCAAAGGCTTGCGGTGACGTTACTTCATGAACAAGATGTAGATCGATATATAATAAATCCAATCCATTTTCATTAGTCGCAACTACATGTCTTTCCCAAAGCTTATCTAGTAACCTTTTCCCCATTATCTTCCTCTCCCTACTAACGCTTGCTCTTCCATTTCTTGAATAACTGCCTTTGTAAATGAAGTTGTCGTTTCAGTCCCCCCGATATCTGCTGTACATTTTCCTGATTTAAGGACTGCAGAAACTGCTTCTTCAATTGCATATCCTTCTCTCGTTAATCCGAACGATTGCCCAAGCATCATTGCAACAGAACGCATCATCGCAATTGGATTCGCCTTATTTTTCCCCGCAATATCCGGTGCTGATCCGTGAATAGGCTCGTATAATGAAGGCCCCTTTTCAGCGTGACTTGCTGATGGAAGCATTCCTAATGATCCAGCTAATACTGAAGCCTCATCACTTAAAATATCACCAAATAAATTTTCCGTTACAATAACGTCAAATCTTCCTGGATTCCGAATTAATTCCATAGCTGCTGCATCTACTAAAATGTGTTCTACTTCCACATTTGGGTAGCGAAGTGCTACTTCTTCTGTCACAGTTCTCCATAATTTACTAGACTCTAAAACATTCGCTTTATCAATAGATGTTACTTTTTTCTTCCTCTTATTCGCTAATTGAAAAGCATACGAAACGATACGTTCAATTTCATGGCGATGATACGTAAGTGTATCTGTCGCCACTTCTTCCGTTCGCTCTTTCGGATAAGAAAAATAAATTCCGCCTGTTAATTCACGAACGACAACGAAATCAATTTCATCAGCGTTTTTTAATGGTGATAAATGTGCAGTTGCACTTTCTACCGTTACAGGGCGAACATTCGCAAATACACCGAGTCCTTTTCTTAATGCTAATAATCCTTTCTCAGGCCTTTCTTTCGCACTATCCCACCTTGGTCCACCTACTGCTCCAAGTAAAACCGCATCACTCGCTAAACAGGCGGCAAGTGTTCGCTGTGGTAATGGTTGCCCAGTTAAATCGATAGCAACACCACCAAAGTACTCATCTTGCAAATGAAAATGATGTCCATATAGCCTTTCTACCATATGCAATACTTCCTTCGCACTTTCCATTACTTCTGGACCAACACCATCACCAGCTAAACAAACGATACGTTTTTCCATTTTTAACACTCCTTTTAACTGAATTTTCAGAACTTTAATTTGATAGGTGAGGAAAGCTTCTCTCACCTATCAAATATTTATTTCACAAGCGCTATAAGAGATTTTAATTTCCCTGCTGCATGGACATAAGCTCTCGCCGACGCTTCCAATACGTCTTGCGCAACTCCGAAACCTGATATTTGGTGACTACCTTCTTTTAATTCAACATGAACGTGAGCAAGTGCATCTTGACCTTGTGTAATAGATTGTATGCGATAATCTGCCAATTCACATTCTAATCCTAAAATTCTTTGAATCGCATTGTATATCGCTTCAATACTACCAGAACCAGTGGCTGCATCTTCATATACATTTCCTTCCTCATCCTTCAGCACAACTGTTGCGCATTGTGTACTATTTGATACGAAATGCACTTGTAATTGCATAATGTTATATTGCTGAGCTGCAAATGCTGCTTCACCAAGCATAAGTGCGCGTAAATCTTCTTCAGTAATTTCCTTTTTACGATCAGCCAACTTTTTAAATGCTTCGAATGCCGCATCTCGCTCTTCATTTGTAAATTCATAACCAAGCTCTTTCATTTTTTCCGTAAACGCATGACGGCCAGAATGTTTCCCAAGTACAAAGAGATTTTGAGATTCTCCTATAAGCGCTGGTTCGATAATTTCATAAGTTGTTACTTCTTTTAAAACCCCGTCTTGGTGAATGCCCGATTCATGAGCAAATGCATTCGCTCCAACGATTGCTTTATTTTTCGGTACAACCATACCCGTTAACCTGCTTACTAATATACTCGTCGCCTTAATTTCTTTTAAAGTCATTGAAGGCTCTGCTTTATAAAAATCTTTTCTAATATGAAGAGCTACCGCAACTTCTTCTAACGCTGCATTCCCTGCTCTTTCTCCAATGCCATTAATCGTTCCTTCTACTTGCAATGCTCCTCCTTCAACCGCAGCTAACGAATTTGCTACTGCCATACCAAGATCATCGTGACAATGACAAGAAAAAATCGCTTTTTCATATGATGGAACGGATTCTTGTAAGTATTTAAAAAGAGAATAATACTCTTCTGGATTCGTATATCCAACTGTATCCGGAATATTAATTACATTCGCTCCTGCTCGAATTGCAATTTCTACTGCTTCAGCTAAAAATGCTCTCGATGTTCTTGTCGCATCTTCTGCAGAAAATTGTACTGTCGGAAATAATGATTTTCCAAGCGTAACCGAGCGATGAATACTATTTAACACATCTTCTTTTGACATACAAAGTTTATATTTCATATGAATATCACTCGTAGCTAAAAATACGTGTAGACGAGGAGATACAGCACCTTTCACAGCTTCATATGCTCTTCGAATGTCACTTTCTTTCGCTCTAGCTAAACTCATAACCGTAGCATTTTGAATTGTATTCGCAATACGTTTTACCGATTGAAAGTCACCTTCGGAAGCTGCCGCGAATCCAGCTTCCATTACATGAATACCAAGCCTCTCTAATTGCCTAGCAATTTGTAATTTCTCTTGTTCATTTAAATTTACTCCTGGTGATTGTTCGCCATCACGAAGCGTTGTATCCATGAACAAAACCTGCTTCATATTATTTAACCCCTACCTTTACTCGCGGCTGTACGAAAGGCATCATTTCACGTAATTTACGTCCAACTACTTCGATTTCATGTTTATTCTCTTTCTCATTTGTCGCATGGAAATTTGGTCTTCCTGCTTTATGCTCTGCAATCCAGCCTCTTGCAAATGTACCATCTTGAATTTCTGCTAATACTGCCCCCATCGCTTTCTTCGTATCTTCAGTAACAACGCGTGGTCCTGATACGAAGTCTCCCCACTGCGCTGTATCTGAAACTGAATATCTCATATTTTCAAGTCCACCTTCGTACATAAGGTCAACGATTAGCTTCAGTTCATGTAAACATTCAAAATATGCAAGTTCAGGCTGATATCCTGCATCAACTAACGTTTCAAACCCTGCTTTTACAAGTGCAGTCACTCCGCCGCAGAGTACAGCTTGCTCTCCAAATAAATCTGTTTCTGTTTCTTCTTTAAACGTCGTTTCTAGTACACCAGCTCTCGTTGCTCCAATTCCGTCAGCATAAGAAAGTGCTTTTTCAGTCGCAACTCCTGTTGCATCTTGATATACTGCAAATAATGCAGGAACAGCCCCGCCCTCGGCGAACGTACGGCGTACGAGATGCCCCGGTCCTTTTGGCGCTACTAGAAATACATCTACATTAGCTGGTGGTTTTACTTGATCAAAGTGAACATTAAATCCATGTGCGAACACGAGGGAGTTTCCAGCCTGTAAATTTGGTGCAATTTCAGCTTCATATACTTCTGGTTGTAATTCATCAGGCAGTAGAATCATTACTACATCAGCTTTTTCCGCTGCTTCTGCTACTGTATATACAGAAAATCCATCTTCATTCGCTTTATTCCAAGACTTACCTTTTCTTAAACCTACTACTACATCAAATCCGTTATCACGTAAATTTTGCGCATGTGCATGACCTTGCGAGCCATATCCGATGATTGCTACTTTCTTTTCCTTTAATACATTTACTGTTACATCTTTCTCATAATAAACTTTTGCCATTTTCATTTCCCCCTATATTTAAATGATTATTGAATTAACATAACTTGCTTATCTTGTTTTTTCATACTACGTGTAAATGCTGTTACACCTGTTCTAGCAATTTCTTTCAAACCGTATGGACGAAGTAATTCAATTAACGCTTCTACTTTGTCTTGCGTACCTGTTACTTGCACAACTATGGAATCCTTCCCAACATCTATTACAGCGGCTCGAAACGGTTCAATTAAACTATATAATTCTGCCCTCGCTACAGAAGTTGCTACTTTAATAAGAGCAAGCTCTCTAGCAATCATCGCTTCTTCTGTAATATCTGATACTTTCAGTACGTCAATTTGCTTATGCAGTTGTTTAATTAACTGCTCCACTTGCTGTTCACTTTCAACGTGTACAACAATCGTCATTCGCGATATATCTGATGATTCTGTATGACCTACTGAAATACTTTCAATATTAAAATGTCTTCGTGTCATAACCCCTGTAATTCGGTTTAAAACACCACTTTGATTTCGAACTGTCGCTGTAACAATTCTCTTCACCCTTTTTCCACTCCCTCCATTTGGTGAACACCTTTTCCTGGCGCAACCATCGGCATAACCTTCTCTGATTGAAGTACACGACAATCAATTACGACTGGCTCTTGTAATTCAATAACATGCTGGATTTGCTTCTTTGCAAGAAGTGGATCGTCAATACGAACACCTTTTATGCCATATGCATTCGCAAGAGCGACGAAATCTGGTTGGCATGGTAATAAAGAATGTGAATATCTTTGATTGTAAAATTCATCTTGCCATTGTCTTACCATTCCTAAAGCTTCATTATTTAAAATAAATACTTTAACGGGTAAAGCGTGTTCTTTTAATACACTTAATTCTTGTAGAGTCATTTGAAACCCAGCATCACCAACAATTGCAATAACTAATTCTTCAGGCTTTGCAATTTGCGCACCGATTGCTGCTGGAAATCCAAACCCCATCGTTCCTAATCCACCAGAAGTTACCCATTTATCTGGATTTTTCAGCGGATAATATTGGGCTGCCCACATTTGGTGTTGCCCAACGTCTGTTGTTACAATCGCTTCTCCCTTCGTAATTTCATATAACATATCAATTGCGTATTGGGGCTTAATACTTTCAGAATTTCTTTTATAAGAGAATGGATATTGTTCTTTTCTCCCCTTTAATAAAGTGATCCATTCATGATGATTTTCTTTTCCCCCTTCTGGTTCAAGTAATACTTCCAATGCCCGCTTAGCACTTGCAACAATAGGAATTTCAGTTGGCACATTTTTCCCGATTTCTGCTGGATCGATATCGATATGCGCAACAGTAGCCCCTTTAGCAAAATAAGCTAAATTCCCTGTAAGCCGATCATCAAATCTCGCGCCTATATTAATGAGTAAGTCACATTCATATAACGCCATATTGGCTGTATAAGAACCATGCATTCCTCCCATCCCTAGAAATAGTTCATCATCTGGTGGAAAACCACCAAGACCAAGTAATGTATGCACAACAGGGATTTCATATTTACGAGCAAAATTTGTCAATTCTTTCGAAGCTTTCGCATGCAATATACCCGCTCCAGCTAAAATTAACGGTTTTTTTGCGGTTTCAATTACTTTGAGTAATTTGTTTATTTGAAGTAGATTCGGTTCATAATTAGGGTTATATCCCGGTAAATCCATTTGTACATTGCTACATTGCTCACCTTTCTCGACTACCATATCTTTCGGAAGGTCAATAACGACTGGTCCTGGTCTTCCAGTTTTAGCAATATGAAATGCTTCTTTAATAATTCGAGGTAAATCTGAGGCCTTTCGCACTTGATAGTTATGTTTTGTCACTGGCATCGTAAGTCCCATAATATCTGCCTCTTGAAAAGCATCGCTCCCAATTAACGTTGTTGCTACTTGGCCTGTAAATACTACAAGTGGCAATGAATCAATCATCGCATCAGCTAGACCCGTAATTACATTTGTAGCACCTGGCCCACTCGTTGCAATTACAACCCCTGGATGCCCTGTAATTCTGGCATACCCTTCAGCAGCGTGAATTGCCCCTTGCTCATGCCTTGTTAAAATATGCGGAATTTCACAATCATACAATGCATCATAGAGAGGTAAAACGGCACCACCCGGATAACCGAAAATCACTTCTACGCCTTCCTTTTCTAGCGCTTCTAACAATAGCTGTGCACCAGTTGCCAGTTTCTCTTCCGTTTTTGAAGACATTGTTCTTATAAGCCCCCTTTTTCAAACTTTTATACAATAAAAAAATCCTACGTCCACACTCCAGCTATGTGCTGAAGGGACGAAAGATTTCGCGGTACCACCCTTCTTCGCAAGAATACTCTTGCCTCAGTGATCCATAAATGGATCTAGCTAATAACGGAGCTACCGTCTAAGCCTAGACAAATGCTTTAGCTTAGCACTCAAGGGCGATGTTCGTCGACGTGAACCATCGGTTTTCAGCAACCACCGACTCTCTGTGAGGCTTCACAATCAACTACTCCTCCCTATCAACGCTTTCTTATGTTAAAAAAGTTGTTATCCAACTTTATTTTCTTCGTAAATTTTCTCTCCATCTTCTACAACTAACTTACGAAACTCTTTTAATAAACGGTTCGTATGTGGACCTGTTTGCCCTAAGCCAATCGTTCTACCATCTACTGTCGTAACAGCAATCACTTCAGCAGCTGTTCCTGTTAAAAACACTTCATCAGCTACATATACATCATGTCTTGTAAATAACTCTTCTCTTACGTCATACCCAAGTTTTTCGCCGATTTCTAAAATGGCGTTTCGTGTAATACCTTCTAACGCTCCAGCAGAACTTGGTGGTGTAATTAATTTATTTCCTTTAACAATAAACACGTTATCTCCTGATCCTTCAGCTACATATCCTTGATCATTTAACATAAGTGCTTCTTGTACTCCAGCTAATTTCGCTTCAATACGAACTAAAATATTGTTTAAGTAATTTAAAGATTTTACTTGAGGGGATAAAACATCGGGACGATTTCGGCGCGTTGCAACTGTTACAACTGGAATCCCTTTCTCATAATATTCTTGTGGGAATAAAGATAATTGTTCTGCAATTACTACTACATTCGGCTTCTTACATGAATCGGGATCCAATCCAAGATTTCCTGCTCCTCTTGATACAACAAGGCGAATGTATCCATTAGATAATTTATTTTGTCGAATCGTCTCAACAACAATATTTGTTACTTCATCTAATGAATATGGAATTTCTAAAAGGATTGATTTTGCTGATTCATACAGCCGGACAAGATGCTCTCTCAAACGGAAAACATTACCGCTATAAACTCTAATTCCTTCAAACACTCCATCGCCATATAAATAGCCATGATCATATACTGAAACTTTTGCCTCATCTTTTGGAACAAATTCTCCATTTAAGAAAATCCATTGCTCATTCACTAGAAGCGCCTCCTATGTTCTATGAATTTTTTATTGTTTCCTAGTTTACTCTCCTTTCTAAATAAATCAAGTGAATTTTTAGAAAATTTATAATTTTTAATCATACGTACTTCTTTGCTTATACTGATTTAACAACATTGTTAACGTTTACAAAAAGTCAAAAAATTTTTTTCGCCAATTTCCACTAAAAAAATATTTGTTTAAAAGAAGGATTTTCATCAATTGATACGAATCTATTGTATTCAATAAACGGACGTCCGATTTTATAAATCCGGGGATATATAACGACTTTTGCTGAAAAAGGGGGAAAATAACAAAAATAGCGCTGTCTAAAAATAACATTCATATTTTTCATTTCGTAATCATAATCCTATTTTTAAAAAACAATTTGTCAAAATAAAGGAGGAAATAAATATGGCGTGTGTACAAATTAAAGGAACGAGACAAGAGGTAGTAGAAATGCTGCAATTATTTGATCTAATGGATACGAAAGGTTTTTGTAAATTCGATAATTACGTAGAGGTAGAACCAAATACGAAAGAACATAATCATTTTATTGCTTCAATCGACATCCATTCAAATACTTCTTCAGCACAAGATACATTAAACGATCAATTCGTTAGTCAAATGCTTACTGGCGTATATAACGACTAAACAAAGATTTACTTCCTACCGTCTTTTCATAAATATATGCAGTGAACTTGAGCATACTAGCAATTAGATGGTAGGAGGTGATAATTATGGCTAGAATTGGCGTTGAAAACTCATTAACAGACGTTCAACAAGCTCTTCAACAACAAGGTCATGAAGTTGTTACACTTAACTCAGAACAGGATGCACAAGGGTGTGATTGTTGCGTTGTAACTGGGCAAGATTCTAATGTGATGGGCATTGCAGATACATCAATTAAAGGATCAGTCATTACAGCTCACGGTTTAACAACGGATGAAATTTGTCAACAAGTTGAAAGTCGCACTTAAAAAATGCAAGAGGACCCCTTTTAAAAGGAGTCCTCTTTTTTATATTCACCTAACGGGAAAGTAACATATACTGGATGAAAGCCCTACCTCTCTCTCATCATTACGGTTCCACTGACCGCTCCTTGATTCACTAGTATACATATATAGCTTACAAATACAATTTATAGGGTTTGTTCACAAAAGTTGTTGATAAAATTACCCGATCTTTCGCAAACTTTTCGTATTGCATTCATAAGAGATATTTACTTTACACTAGCTGTAACCGAGACACGAATTAAAATTTTAACACCAATACAATAACTTGTCAACTTTTTTCCGCAAATTAAAAACAGACATTAACGGTTTGTCTGTTTTAAAATGGAGCTTTTTCTTTTATTACATATACAACAAAGCCACTTACTAACATAAATAAGCCAACTACTAAGTTTTTGATATTAATCATAAATTCCTCTCCCTTATTCCACACATCATATATATTTACATTTCAATTATTCCGATCATCCTAAAGCGCACTTTTTCTAATATATCATAATTCCTAAAAAATGCAAGTTCACTTTTGACGACCATTCACAAATTTATCTACAGTGCTTGGTACAGTATTTAAGGCCTTTTCAATTAAATGTGTACTGCTGTTGAGATGTAATACTTGCACCCCATTAGAACCAACTACTAAAAAAGCTACTGGACTAATGGAAACCCCAGCCCCGCTTCCTCCTCCAAATGGATGCCCTTGTTTGTTCTCTTTATGCTGATTTTGCCCACCGTTATGTTTTTCAGTGATGAAATCCCCTTTAAAATCACTTCCACCAGCTCCAAAACCAAAAGCCACTTGAGATACTGTTAATACTACATTTCCGTCAGCTGTTGAAACCGGGCTCCCAACAATTGTATTTACATCTACCATCTCTTTTAAATTTGTCATTGCCGTTTTCATTAAATTTTCAATTGGATGTTCCATTATGTATTGCACCCTTTCCTCATTATTCCTTTTTATATTTTCCAAAATAGAGGAAGTCATACTAACTTTTCCTATTTTAAAAAAACATTTTCCTTCTTTTAAAAGATACTACTCCCTGTACATGCTCCGGTATAGTGAAACTTTAATCAGTGGGATGTGTACGTAGCTCGACTCCCACAAATAGCGGGATAAAAAAGAAAAAGAGATACATACTACTATTGAACCTTGTTATGAAAGGAGTCATGACTTTGACTGAGAAATTTGATGATTATAAAAAAAGAGATAGAATAGATAGTGATTATAGTGACTATAAAGAAGAGTACGCCGCTGAGGTCGCACCACAACGCATTGATTATGATTACGATGATAAAGACGATAAAGATGTTGTAAAATCGTCCGCTGCTGGATCAACTGCTGGTTTTATCGCTCTTGCGCTATCTATCTTATCGCTATTTACATTTCCAACACTATTTGGTCTTGTTTCTGTTTTACTCGGTATTTACGCTTATAATCGCGGAGCTACTGTAACTGGCGGTATCGCTGCAGTTGTCGGTGGAATTGCTGCACTTATCGCAATTTTATTCCGAGTAGCACTTATTGGTCTATTGTTCTCCCTGTTCTAAAAAAGAAAAAGGTATCTCGCTTAACGCGGGATACCTTATCCTGTAAACACATCTTCCGATGGATATTTTATTTTTTGTTTTGCTGGTCGCGCTAAAGAGAACACAAGTGTTAATGGTCCAATTAATCCGCAGAACATAACAAACATAATAATACATTTTCCGAATGCCGATAGCTGTGCAGTAATTCCCATCGTTAATCCGACTGTGCCAAACGCTGATATTGTCTCAAATAATAATTGAATAAAGCTGAAGTTTTCTGTAAGCATTAATATGAATACCGCTGCTAAAATAAGTATTTGACTGGCAACAGCAATCGCTAAGGCCCTCGTTACTGTCGACATTTTAATTGTACGCTGAAATAAAACAATTTCCTCCTTTTTTCTAAAGAAAGAAAGGACAGATGTAATTAAGATAACAAACGTCGTTAATTTAATTCCTCCACCTGTTGATACACTTCCTGCACCAATAAACATTAAAATCATCGTAAATAATATAGATGATTCTTCCATACCTCCATAGTCAACCGTATTAAATCCAGCTGTCCGCGGAGTAATACCTTGAAAGAAGGAAGCCCATAGTTTTTCATTTAAAGATAAATTCCCTAACGTCTTCACATTATTATATTCCAATACAAAAATCACAATCATTGCTATAACATTTAGTACTACTGTTCCAATAATCATTATTTTTGAGTGAAGTGATAATTTTCGAAAACTGCGACTATACCATATATCAATTAATACGGTAAAACCGAGTCCACCAATTACAATTAAAGAGCAAATCCCAATATTAATAATGGGATCCCCTACATATCTTGTTAAATTATCTGGCCATAAAGCAAACCCTGCATTATTATAAGATGCAATTACATGAAAAATACTATAGTATAAACCTTTTCCAAAACCAAACTCTGGAATAAAGCGAAACGATAAAAAGATGACCCCAATAAGTTCAATACAAATCGAAAATATAAAGACACGTTTTACTAATTTTACAAGACCACCTATATTTGTTTGATTAAATGCTTCTCCAATTAATAAACGATGGCGTAATCCAATTTTTTTACCTAGTACCCAAACAATTAAAATGGCAATTGTCATAAGGCCTAGACCACCTGTTTGAATTAAAAACATAATAACAATTTCGCCAAACATCGTAAATGTACTTGCTGTATCCACTACTCCCAAACCAGTTACGGTCGCTGCTGACGTTGCTGTAAAGAAAGCATCTACCCAACTAATATGTACTTTCGTTGCGAATGGTAATTTTAATAACAAACCGCCAACCACAATTAAGCAGAAAAAGCCTAATGCTAATATTTGTGGTGGGTTTAATCGTATAAGACGATTATACAGCCCTTGTTTTTTTGTTACGTCCATATCACTAACTCCCTTATTAAAGTGAAGCTTCCCCTCATACAATAAAAAGCTTTTTAAAAGCCCTTAAATAATTGGGACAAACCTTATATTCTCATAATATAGTTGAGCATAATCTTTTTTTTCATAGATTACAACTTTTATTTATATTCAGATTCCTTTTCGTTTTATGCTGGAAAACTCTATATCCTAATTCTATATTGCTAGCAATAACAATTTCATATGTACTATCTTTCAAATTCCCATATCTTTCACTCTATGTTCACATAGAGGTCACATCCACCTTTTATAGTATATGTATCGAAGCTGTTCCTCCCTAATTTATAAGACATTCCCCAGTGTCTTTGAATAGCTTCCATCCCTAATTAAATTGACATAAATTGTCCCCTTCCATTGACCATCTTATAAATGATGGTCTTATTTTTTGTTTGCTTTATCTTTTATTCCGCTATTTGTGGGCAATAAACGCCCGATTGGTTAAGGCTAATAATCAACAGGGGATGAACAAAAAACACTCATTAAATTTTCATTTTATTTAAAACTCCCTCTCTCTTTCACTCTATATTCACACAGAGGTCACATCTATCTTTTATAGTATATGTATCGAAGTTGTTCCTCCCTAATTTATAAGACATTCCCCAGTGTCTTTGAACAGCTTCCAGCCCTAATTAAATTGACATAAATTGTCCCCTTCCTTGACCATCTTATAAATGATGGTCTTATTTTTTTGTCTTTCTATCTTTTATTTAAAACTCCCTCTCTCTTTCACTCTATGTTCACACAGAGGTCACATCTACCTTTTATAGTATATGTATCGAAGTTGTTCCTCCCTAATTTATAAGACATTCCCCAGTGTCTTTGAACAGCTTCCATCCCTAATTAAATTGACATAAATTGTCCCCTTCCTTGACCATCTTATGTGATGGTCTTATTTTTTTGTCTTTCTATCTTTTATTTAAAACTCCCTCTCTCTTTCACCCTATGTTCACATGAGAGTCACACCTACCTTTTATAGTATATGTATTGAAGTTGTTCCTCCCTAATTTATAAGACATTCCCCAGTGTCTTAAAGCAACTTCCATCCCTAATTAAATTGACATAAATTGTCCCCTTCCCTAGACCATCCTATGTGATGGTCTATTTTATTTTCCAAACACAAAATCAGTCTATCTACACCTAAAAATCAAAAAATTCAGAAAATATTGTCAAATTAGGTATTTTTTCGGTATAATTGCTTTAGAAAGAAATTTCGCAAAAACAAAAGGGGGATTTTATTGAAACAAACAAAAGCAATCTTAATCGCATTATTTCTAGGTCTAGTTGTTGGACTCACTCTAAATTTAGCTGCTCCATCTATCTTTGAGCCACTAAATCAATATGTGTTCAACCCAATTGGTCAATTATTTATTCGACTTATTAAAATGCTAGTTGTTCCTGTTGTGTTTATTTCTATCGTACTTGGTGCTGCCGGCCTTGGAGATCCGAAACAACTTGGAAGAATCGGTTTAAAATCAATTTCATTCTTTCTCGTAACAACTGCGGTTGCCATCTCTATAGCGGTTACATTTGCACTTATTATAAAACCAGGAGCTGGCGGTAATTTTAAAACAGAAGGTCTTAAGTATGAAGGTGCAAAAACTGAAACATCTTTCGTTGACACATTGCTAAATATCGTACCAGATAACCCAGCAAAAGCGATGGCTGACGGAAACATGTTACAAATCATTGCCTTTGCCGTATTGATTGGACTCGGTATAGCTATTTTAGGAAAACGAGTTCAAGGTATCCATTCATTACTTGAACAGGGCAACGAATTAATGATGTATCTTGTTAATCTCGTTATGAAATTAGCCCCAATTGGAACATTCGGTTTGCTCGCTTCATCCGTTGGTAAAATGGGGCTTGCAGGCGTCGCTGCGATGTTCAAGTATATGATTGTCGTTATGTTAGTACTCATTATTCACGGGGTCTTTGTATATGGTGGCTTATTAAAGATATTAGCAAAAGAAAGTATTGTTCGTTTCTTTAAACATTTCGGGCCAGTAATGGCAATTGGATTTAGTACATCTAGCTCTAATGCATCGCTTCCATTTGCAATGAAAACAGCACAAGATAAGCTTGGCGTTCCAAAAGCGATAAGCTCATTTGTACAACCACTAGGGGCAACTATTAATATGGATGGTACTGCCATTATGCAAGGAGTAGCCACTGTATTTATCGCTCAAGTATACGGAGTTGAACTTACATTACCGCAATTAGCTATGGTCGTATTAACTGCTGTACTCGCTAGTATCGGTACTGCTGGTGTACCTGGTGTTGGACTTGTAATGCTTACAATGGTTTTAAATCAAGTAAATCTACCAGTAGAAGGTATCGCTTTAATTATCGGTATTGACCGTATTCTAGATATGTCTAGAACAGCTGTAAACATTTCTGGCGATGCAATTTGCGCAATGATTGTCGCAAAATCAGAAGAAAAATATAATACGGATCAATCGGCAGCATCGTAAATCAAAAAAGGAGTGAATTAATTCACTCCTTTTTTGATTTACTCCCTTTTTTAGAACGATATTCTTTCCCTTTATTATCATTACCAGTTTCAAATTCAGTGCTAAATTCCTGATTAAACTGGCCGGACTTTGGTGATCCTTGATTACCGCTCCCTTTACTACCGTTACGATTCGTCATATTTCTCCCTCCCTTCCTTGTATTAGTAGTATGGCGCTCTATCTTTTTTCATACACATTTTATTTTTTAACATCTATTACACACGAAAGAAGACCTCCCATATATAAGGAAGACCTTCTATTTCATCACGTAAGCGTTTTCTTATTTATAATCACTTAAATAAGTTTTTTGGAAATTGAAATCATTACATTCATTTCATCTTCTGAAAGTGCAGAGAATCTTTCTTGTAAATATTGTTTTTTCGCATCTTCCATTTTCGCAACTAAATCTTTCCCTTGTTCTGTAATCTCTAAATACACAACTCGGCGATCTGATGTAGAACGTGAACGAGTTACAAAACCTTTATTAATTAATTTTTCTGTAACAGCTGTAATATGACTATTCGACACATTTAATTCATTTGCTACACGCGATACCATTTCTTTATTCGTACGATTTAATATTCTCAGAACGATGAATTCATTCCACGGTATGTAACCACCGAATATTTTTCCGATATCATTACGCAATGTGCGAAACATAGCAAACACATTTGTCGATAGTTCTTCCATTAATTGCTCTCGATTTTGAGACAACATTGACAGCTCCTTTTATTTCATTTAGTTAAATAAAAACCTTATTAATAATTTTACATGAAATCTTACTTTTTGTCATCTTATTTTCCCATAATTCGTAGTTTTTTAATATGTATTTCATGATAAAATGAAGTCAACTTCCAGAAAAAGGGGGATTTTAATGCGTGAGGAGGAGAGGTTCTCAAATCTCAGCCAAAAAGATAAAATAATAATTATTAAGTGACAAGAAAGAGTAAGAATACAAGCTTTTCTATATAAAAATTGGTACAATGAAAGCAAATCTTACTAAAGAGGTGTTAATTATGAACTTACAACAATGGGCTGATAAAGGTATGTCCTTTGATACATATGTGAATGAAATGCAAGTAAACCAATACGAGCTACTACACATTTACAATAATTTTTTAATTCCAAATGAATTACTTCCTGTATTAGAAGAACGTCAAAATGATGGCTGGCGTGTTATCGTATTAACTGCTGATTGGTGTGGCGATGCTCTTTTATGCGTACCTGTTATGAAACGAATTTCTGAAGTTGCAAATATTGATATGCGTTTATTAATTCGCGATGAAAACTTAGAATTAATGGATCAATATTTAACAAATGGAACAGCACGTGCGATTCCAATCTTTATTTTCATTGATAAAGATGGAAATGAACAAGCCGTCTTTGGACCACGCGCTCCAAAAGTACAAGAATTAGTAACTTCAATGCGCGCTACATTACCTGAAAAAGAAGATCCAACATTTGAAGAAAAACAAAAAGAAATGTATGCTAATTTCCGTGCTACATTAGCTGATGATACTTCTCTTTGGGAACATGTAATGGAAAACATGATAGAAAAATTAGTAAAATAAAAACCTGCCGAGCTCGGCAGGTTTTTATTTTACATAATGAAGAAATAGAATACCGCAGCTAAAATGAAACGATAATAAGCGAACGGTGTTAGTTTTACACGAGCTAATAATTTTAAGAATGAGACAATTGCAAGCATCGCAACAACGAATGCAGTTACAAATCCTGTTGCAAATAGCGTTACATCTGCCGAGCTTAATACATCCCAGCTTTTAATTAAATCTAATCCAGTTGCAGCTACCATCATCGGTACTGCTAAAATGAACGTATATTCAGCTGCCGCTGTATGCGACACGCGAGCTAATAAACCACCACTTATTGTAGAACCAGAACGAGAAAATCCTGGCCAAAGTGCTAAACATTGGAACATTCCAATTGTAAATGCTTGCTTATATGTGATTTCATCTAACGTTCTTGCTGTACTTGGTTTTGAAAACTTCTCAGCAACAATCATTAAAATACCACCAGCTACTAAACTAATGACAACTGGTCCTGGACCAAATAAAACCTTTTTAATTGCACTATGGAATAATACACCGAGTACCCCGGCAGGAATCATCCCAATAATAATATGTAATAAATTTAACGATGGCCCTTCTTTTACTTTCCCAATTCCAACTAACGACCATAATCGTTTCCAAAATACAACTACAACCGCTAAAATCGATCCCAATTGGATTACAACTTCAAAAACTTTTGCTCTCTCGTCTTCAAATCCAATTAAATGTCCTGTTAAAATCATATGTCCTGTTGATGATACTGGTAGAAACTCTGTTAACCCTTCAACAGCACCCATGATTAAACCAATTAACCAATCAGCCACAAGTAGTGCCTCCTTAATAACAAATAATATGTAATTTTTTCACACCTTATCATAATACCTTATCCCTTTTCAAAGTGCATCCTTTTTTTATTGGCTTCATATGTTGTAGGCGCGTATTTCTTTTCTAATCTTTGATTAAATTGTATGATAGTAAGAGTTTGTTTTTTTATACGGAAAGGGGATTTTATGAAAGAAACTACTTCATTCTCACAAAAGTTAAAGCAATTTGTATTACTATTTTTTCCGATTTTCGTAACGCAAATGTCATTATTTGCGATGAGCTTTTTCGATACAACAATGTCAGGACATGCAAGCCCAGCTGATTTAGCAGGTGTCGCAATTGGAACAAGTATATGGATTCCAGTTAGTACTGGGTTAACAGGAATTTTAATGGCCACGACTCCCATTGTTGCACAGCTCGTTGGATCCAAGAAAAAAGAGGACGTTCCCCACGTTGTCATACAAGCAGTTTATTTAGCAATTTGTGCTAGTTTCGTTGTTATCCTCATCGGTTTCTTCGTCGTTTCACCTATTTTAAACGGCATGCGCTTAGAAGAACCTGTGGAACGTATTGCAGCTCAATTTTTAAGTATTATCGCAATAGGAATTATACCTTTATTCACTTACACGGTTTTACGTGGATTTATTGATGCATTAGGAAAAACTCGAACAACGATGATTATTACATTACTATCATTACCAATTAACGTAATATTAAATTACTTATTAATCTTTGGTAACTTCGGTTTCCCAAAACTTGGTGGTGTTGGAGCGGCAATTGCTTCCACTGCAACATATTGGTGCATTTTAATTATTACAGTCATTATTATTCAGACGAAAGAGCCTTTTGCCTCTTTCAACATTTTCAAACAATTATACCGCCCTTCTCTTTCGAGTTGGACAGCATTCTTAAAGCTTGGCGTCCCTATCGGATTTGCTATCTTTTTTGAAACGAGTATTTTCGCTGCGGTAACGCTTATGATGAGTAATTTTAGTACGACAACTATTGCAGCTCACCAAGCAGCTATGAACTTTGCTTCCTTGTTATATATGACTCCGCTAAGTTTAGCAATGGCAATGACTATTGCGGTCGGATTCGAAGTTGGTGCAAAACGTTTCGATAATGCAAAACAATACGGACTGATTGGAATTGGATTAGCCCTTACCTTTGCTTTATTATATTCGATTCTTCTCTACTTCTTTGATGATCAAATTGCTTCTATTTATACGACAGATGCAAAAGTTCATCATTTAGCAAAAGAATTTCTTATCTTTGCGATTTTATTTCAAATTTCAGATGCAATTGCAACCCCTGTACAAGGAGCTCTGCGTGGTTATAAAGATGTAAATGTCGCTCTAATTATGACTTTAATTGCTTATTGGATAATAGGTCTACCACTAGGTTATATATTAGCAACGTATACAGAATGGGCCGCAAAAGGCTATTGGATCGGTCTTATTATCGGTCTAGCATTTGGCGCTGCCTTCCTACTTATCCGTCTCTTTCAAGTACAACGAAAATATACAACACAAAACAGCCGCTAATAATAAAGCGGCTGTTTTCTTTATGCATATTTTTTCTTGTAACGTATAATATAATGAAAAAGGAAGGTGGGTACATATGGACGACAAAGAAAAAAAGCAATCATTCGATGAAGAATTTGCCCCTGAAATTTCACCTGGATATCGGCAAGATGTACATAAGCCACCTAAATATAAAAACACTTCGTTTTTAATGGGCATTACCATTTTCGCTGCTGTATTACTCATACTTATCATTTTCGTTTATTTTTGATGAAAGGTGGCCTATTATATGAAGAAACAAGATTCCAATCGTTCAAAAAGAACTGTTAAAACACAAAAAGGATATGCAGGAGATTCTGTTCATACCCTTAAACAAGTCGAGCAAGGAAATTTATATATTGCTCAAAAAGAACTTGGTCAACAAAATGAAAATCTTTAAAGGCCCTTTATTCCTTGAGGGCCTTTTTATTCCGCATTAAGTAGTACACACCCCAAAATGTTCTATTGAGCAATGAATTTCCTTTATTGTACGCGCTGCTTTTGTTCTAGCACCATAAATATATTATTAACCTTTACAATTTTCACTTCATAATTCAATTTCATTTCGCTTCTCTTACCATTTTCAGTACCCGCAACGTACGCTACAGCTTGATAAAGAAAACTCTCATCGGTCTCTTCACGTATCTCCTCGTTTGTAAATTTATACTCTAAATCTCGAAAACGATTTGGATAATAATTTCCCATTAATTGTTCATACCCTCTATTTAAAAATAGTTCTTCACCTTTTCGTTTCACATCTTCTTTATTAGTAGACCCAAACACTGATAGTTGCTCGGTCACAAAATGCTCTCCTACCTTTTTCATTTCATTATGAGTTAAATTTTCTATACTTTTGTTCTTTAACTCCTTATTTAACTCGTACTGATCAATCGGTTTAAAGGTAGCAAAAACCTCCTCTTTATATGACCATAACAATATAAAAGCGATACATAGAGAACTGATTAACAGTCTTTTTTTCGTAATACTCCCGCCCTTCTTAATAATGATAGCTATATTTTAACATATAGAAAGAAAATTCTGATATCATAAAGTGGAATAACTTAACTTAGAAACGAGGAACAATTATGGACTCTTACAAACATTATATAAAAGAAGCTTTGCCTAATCTTTCTATACATTCATATAAACAAAATGAAGAAGGATGGGATAATGTAGCAGTTATAGTAAATGATGAGCTATTGTTTCGTTTCCCGCGAAAACAGGAATATGCGATGCGAATTCCGTTAGAAAAAAAACTATGCGCAATTCTCACTCAATCACTACAAGAAATCGAAGTTCCACAATATCACCTAATTTATAAAAATGAATCTGATGAGGTTCCTCTTTGTAGTTACTATACTCTCATTCATGGTGAACCATTAAAAACAGACACAGTTGCCACGCTGGAGGATCCAGAGCTGAAAGCAATTATTACACAATTAGCTACTTTCCTTGCGGTACTACATAGCATTCCTTTACACCAAGTTACAACGCTATGTTTCCCTATTGAAAAAACATGTACCTACTGGAAAGAGCTACAAACAAAATTAAACCAATATCTCACTACTAGCCTTACTTCATTACAGAAACTAGCCTTAAATCGCTTATTTGAAAATTTCTTTGCATGTTTAGCTATATCCACTTTTCAAAACACAATCATTCACACTGATTTTACTCATCATCACATTTTATTTAACAAGCATAACAAAAGTATTTCAGGTGTTATCGATTTTGGTGATGCGCAAATTGGCGATCCTGCTTTTGATTTTGCAGGACTATATTATGATTTCGGACATGAGTTTACTACATCTGTATATGAACAGTACAGTACACTTATTTCTCATCATGATCCATTACTCATTCATCGCATTACTATCTTCTATCAATACAGTCCTTTACTACATAATATTATTTATAACTTTGAGTCAGAGAATAAACTCGAATTCATTACAGGCACAGAACAGCTAAAAACGATATTACAGGGATGAGATTACATTCTCTCCCTATATACTCTCTCCTCATACAACATTAACTTTTTATCCATTTCAACAATGACTTTATACAATTGAAATGCCTGTAAAATTTGCAGTTGAATTTCAAAAGGAGCATTTTGTTCTTTTAACCATTGAAATACTTTCGTTTCATCTTTCATTGATTATTCCTCCCTTTATCCTGCTATTCGCGGGTAGCCCGATTAATGAGGGCTGATAATCAGTGGGGGATTGACAAAACCCCCACTGATTAAAGATTCACTTTATTAAAATCTGCTATAAATATACGGTAAATGATGAAAAGCTTTTCATGTCAACAACAAAAAAGGATGCAAAGTTGCATCCTTTAATGTACGATATTTTTCTTCTGCTCCGCTTCTTTCTTTACTTCTTCCCCTTGGCATTCACTACGAAATGCACAACTTATACACTCAGAACGAAAATGACGCTCTGTATAATGCTCAGGTTGTTGCAACATTTCTTTCATTCTAGATAAATCAGCCATTCCAGTTATAATATCTTCCTGTTTTGGAATGTACTCATACTTAGTTCCTTCTATTAAATTAATAACTTCAATCTTTCCTGGAAGAACGCCGAAAGCTTTATAACTAAATACTGTCATTAGCTTCTGACAAAGAGCAAGCATTTCCTCATCCGCATCGACGACATACTTTTTAATTACAAACGACCCAGCACTCCACTCACCAACTTCAAATGTCAATGACATGTGGACACCTAACTCTTCCATATATGTTTGAAACTTCTCGTATAAAAACAATGGTGGTGTCTGACTATCATCCTTTTCAACAAACTGTAATAAGTGATCCGTTAGCTTAGCTAATACAATATAGTACTCCGTCTTCGAAGCAAACATATTAATCCTTACTTTTTTCCAATACTTTTCTATTAATATTAAAAGTACAATTTTCGTTTGTTGACCCGCAGGTAGCGTGTAATACTCGTTAATAATTTGATTGACAATCATTTGTGCTATTTGTTGCCATTCAAATGAAGAAGGTTCTCTTCTTTTTATATGACGAAAATAAAATTTATGCGGACAACGCATAAAATCATACAAATGATAATCTGTCATCGTTTTGATTGAGATTTTCTCATGCACTTGCTCTTCATCTCCCTTCTGCCATTAAGAAAGGTGTTTTACAAATTCAGCTCCAAACTGTAAACATTTTTCTACATCTTCATCTTCTGGCGTTAATTCTACTTTTAGTCCTTCTAACACAACTGCTGCCCCGCGCTCTTGTAGCTTTTCTATTAAAATGTCAACTGCCACTCCGTATTTCGGATAAGCCGAATCACACGATCCGAATACTGCCGCTTTTTTCCCAGTTAAATCAATAGAATCCATTGCATCATAAAAATCTAAGAAATCATCAGGAAGATCACCATCTCCCCAAGTATATGCACCTAAAATAATTCCATCATACTGTTCTAATATAGAAGCTTCTGGTGAATCCATAATATCAATAACTTCAATTTCATTTTCTGTTTCACGAATTACGCCGGCAATGTGGTCAGCCATTTCCTCTGTATTTCCACTCATACTTGCAAAAATCATTACTAACTTACTCAACTGAACCTCTCCCTTTACTTTGTATCTCTTTTTCTGTTTGAATGCTCTTCTTCTCATCTACATATTCAGACCGAATTACATTTCTTTGCCATTCCATATGCTGATCAACATCTTTATCTTTATTTTTATCTTTTAATCCCCTCCGCAGAAGGTGAAAATTTTTTCTCATTAACATGTCGCATCCATCCTATTGATAATAATTATCAATTTCAACTACTTTTAGATTAATTGACATTGATTATCAATGTCAACAACTATTTTTAAAAAAATGATTAAAATGTACAAGCTTGTCCGTTAGCTATTCATATACTATGAATGAGCATAGTTCTTTCTCAGCCCTCTCTGACGGAAAGAAATAAAAGCAACTGCAATAGAGTGCAGTTGCCTTTTTTTGTTTTTCTATGATTTTAGTAATCTTATAGTCGTCTCTAAAAATAGCTCCACTCCACAAATTAATGCTGATTCATCCACGTCAAATTTCGGATGATGATGTGGATAACAAGTATATATATTTTCATTACCTGTTCCTAATTTAATGAAACAACCGGGTGCTTTTCTTAAATATGCTGAAAAATCTTCCCCACCCATAGAAGGTTCAAGCTTCACAACACGCTCATTCCCAAACAAATGTAGTGCACTTTCTTCTACTATTTTCGTAATATATTCATCATTAATAACCGGATCATATCCATATCGATACGTATATGTATACGATCCTCCATGTGCTTCTGTAATTCCTTTCACAATTTTCTCGATTTTCCCTTCTGCTTCCACCCTCAATGCTTGATTAAATGAACGAACGGTTCCCATTAAAGTTGCTGTACTAGGAATAATATTGTCAGCCGTTCCCCCATGAAATTGTGTAACTGAAATAACCCTTTGCATAAAAGCACTCGTATTTCTTGATACGATATGTTGTAAATTTGTAATAATCTGTGCTCCGATAGCAATAGGGTCTATCGTTTCTTCTGGTCGCGCCGCATGTCCTCCTTTGCCTTGAATTTCAACTGTAAATACGTCTGGTGCCGCCATCATCGGCCCATACACAATTCCTATCTTTCCGCTTTCTAATCCAGACATAACATGTAAACCTATTACATAATCAACACCGTCCATTACACCTGCCTCAACCATTTCTTGTCCCCCACCGGGATACACCTCTTCTGCGTGCTGAAAGAATAGACGAATCTCACCTGCAAAATCTTCCTTTATATTTGATAGCACCTCTGCTGTGCTTAATAAAATAGCTGTGTGAGCATCGTGCCCACATGCATGCATCATTCCTTTATTCACAGATGTATAAGATTTACTTGTCTCCTCTTGAATTGGCAAAGCATCTATATCAGCTCGAATCGCAATTACTTTCCCTTGCTTCACACCTCTTTTAATTGCTAGTACACTATACTTCGTCGGTCTCGTTACTTCAAAAGAAGAAAATGAGCATAATGTATCATATATAAATTGCGAAGTTTCTTTTTCATGAAATGATAATTCCGGATACTTATGGAAGTGCCTTCTCCATTTCACGATATTTTCTTCCGAAATTAGATTCTTCCACACTCTATTCATGATAATTTCCTCCTTTTCAAAAGAACTAGAAATTTAAAAGTTTACTCCGTCTTGAATGATTAATAAAAACAAATACTGTATTTTTACGTATTCTTATAGTCCACTTTTATGTATTCACACAATCCACTTTCTATTTACATGTCAAACCCATTACAAATTCATGCTGAATGTAATATAATTGCTAAGTTAGGGATTTTCTTTTTTAGTATTTAGTGCTAATATCAAAAAAGAGCCTTTTGACTTATTTTTACCTAAAATGTGGGATTTTGTTTTTTTCACAATAATGTAGGACATGATACCTACAAAGAGCTATTATTTCATTAAGAGAGGGAAAGACATGGAAAGATTAAAAGAGATATGGTCTCGACCACTCACACAATGGGTTGCAAAGACGGTTTATTATCTTGCAATTTTATTTGCATTACTTTGGTTGTATGGATTCCATGATACAAACACAAGTACATTTATTTACAATGAATTCTAGGGTGGGAACGTTATGAAGTTATTAGAACAAATTGAAAAGTGGGCTGCAGAAACGCCTGATCAAACCGCTTTTGTTTGGCGAGATGCGAAAATTACGTACAAACAATTAAAGGAAGATTCTGATGCGTTGGCACATTGGATTTCTTCTGAGTATCCAGACGATCGTTCACCAATTATGGTGTATGGCCATATGCAACCTGAAATGATTGTTAACTTTTTAGGATGTGTAAAAGCTGGACATGCTTACATTCCTGTAGATTTATCTATCCCAGCTGATCGTGTACAACGTATTGCTGAAAATTCTGGTGCGAAATTACTTTTATCGGCAACAGCAGTAACTGTAACTGATTTACCAGTTCGCATCGTAAGTGAAGACAACTTAAAAGATATTTTCTTTACTCATAAAGGGAACACTCCAAATCCTGAACATGCGGTAAAAGGTGATGAGAACTTCTACATTATTTACACATCAGGAAGCACAGGTAATCCGAAAGGGGTTCAGATTACTTATAACTGCCTTGTTAGCTTTACAAAATGGGCTGTAGAAGATTTCAACTTACAAACAGGGCAAGTATTCTTAAATCAAGCACCTTTCTCATTCGATTTATCTGTAATGGATATTTACCCATCATTAGTAACAGGTGGTACACTTTGGGCAATCGATAAAGATATGATTGCGCGTCCAAAAGACTTGTTTGCTTCTTTAGAGCAATCGGATATTCAAGTATGGACTTCGACACCTTCTTTCGCTGAAATGTGTTTAATGGAAGCATCCTTCTCTGAAAGTATGCTACCGAACATGAAAACATTCTTATTCTGCGGTGAAGTGTTACCAAATGAAGTGGCTAGAAAATTAATTGAGCGTTTCCCAAAAGCAACAATTATGAATACTTACGGTCCAACAGAAGCTACTGTCGCTGTAACAGGTATTCACGTTACAGAAGAAGTGCTTAATCAATACAAATCACTTCCAGTTGGCTATTGTAAATCAGACTGTCGCCTTCTTATTATGAAAGAAGATGGCACGATTGCACCTGATGGTGAAAAAGGTGAAATCGTAATTGTCGGTCCAAGCGTAAGCGTTGGATATTTAGGAAGCCCTGAATTAACAGAAAAAGCATTTACTATGATTGACGGTGAGCGCGCCTATAAAACAGGCGATGCTGGCTATGTTGAAAATGGTCTTCTATTCTATAATGGTCGTCTTGATTTCCAAATTAAGTTGCATGGTTATCGAATGGAATTAGAAGAAATTGAGCATCACCTTCGTGCGTGTTCTTACGTAGAAGGAGCAGTTATCGTTCCAATTAAAAAAGGTGAGAAATACGATTATTTATTAGCGGTTGTTGTTCCTGGGGAGCATTCGTTTGAAAAAGAATTCAAATTAACATCTGCAATCAAAAAAGAACTCAATGAGCGATTACCAAACTACATGATTCCACGTAAATTCATGTATCAATCTTCTATTCCAATGACACCAAATGGAAAGGTAGATCGCAAAAAATTATTGAGTGAGGTTACAGCATGACCGCATATGGATCATTTTATTTTTTCGCTATAGTGGGCATTTTATTAATACCTACTATCATAGCTGGATTAAAAGGTAAAATGTTGCGTAAATATAATGCCGTTTTAACATTAGTCATGCTTGCTATTATCTTCTCAGATAAACCAAAGCAAGCAATGATGTTAGCCGCATTTATTATTTGGCAATATGCCCTAATTAAAGGCTATTTAATTTTAAGAAAACAAAATAATAGTACATTCACATTTTGCATAGCTGTTATTTTATCGATTTTGCCTCTTATTTTGGCAAAAATCGCACCATTTGCATCGTTACTACCTGAGTTAAAACTTGTTGTTTTTCTAGGTATATCTTACGTAACATTCAGAGCAGTTCAAATGGTATTTGAAGTTCGTGATGGTTTAATTAAAGAGCTTTCTTTCTTTAACTTCTGGGAATTCGTTTTATTTTTCCCTGCGATTTCAACAGGACCTATCGATCGTTACCGTAGATTCCAAAAAGATATTCAAAAGCCACCTAGCGCTGAAGAATATCAAAATTTACTATATACAGGACTAAATCGTATTTTCCAAGGTTTCTTGTATAAATTTATTATTGCTTACTTAATAAAGCAATATTGTATGGATCCAGCATTCGCTCAACACGATACAATCTTTTCAAATATGATTTACATGTATAGCTATAGCTTATATCTATTCTTTGATTTTGCTGGTTATAGCTCTTTTGTAATTGGTGTAAGTTATATGATGGGAATTAAAACGCCAGAAAACTTTAATAAGCCATTCCTTAGTCGTAATATTAAAGACTTCTGGAACCGCTGGCACATGAGTTTATCATTCTGGTTCCGTGACTTCATCTACATGCGTTTCGTATTTTTTGCAACGAAGAAAAAGTTAATTAAGAACCGTTACACAATTTCGTATATCGGTGCATTTTTAAACTTCTTCATTATGGGAATTTGGCATATCCAAGGAAGCGCTGTTGCGCAGTATATTATTTATGGTCTATATCATGCCGCACTGTTTATTTTATTCGATATTTTCGAACGAAAAAACAAGAAGCATAAATTTTGGCCAAACAATAAATTCACACGCATCCTTGCGATTGTAATTACGTTCCACATTGTATGTTTCGGTTTCCTAATCTTCTCTGGACACCTTAACAGATACTTTTAATGCACCCTTCTTATTCCATTAAGAAGTTGCACATATAATATATTTCGGATATAAAGGAGATTTTAAAAATGGCAGAATTCAAAGAGCAAGTATTAGATATTTTAGAAGAAGTATGTGAAAACGATATTGTGAAAGAAAACTTAGATGTTCAATTATTTGAAGAAGGTATTCTTGATTCTTTTGCTGTAGTATCTTTATTAGTTGAATTCCAAGAGCGTTTAGATATTGAAGTTTCTATTTCTGATTTTGACCGTGACGAGTGGGCTACACCAAACATGGTTATTAAAAAGTTGGAAGAAATCCGATGAACAAAGCAAAATTTGGTCCGATGCTTTTAGCATTGGCCCTTTTTGCTGTATTCTTACTTATTCCAACGCGCTTCCTACTTCCACTTTTAAGTGATGAAAAAGTAGAACAAGCTGCCACTTCTTTAAAAGAAGAAAAAATTCAAAGTATGATTTTACAGCAAAAGATGTTAGCAGATCCAAAATATCTTCCGATGTACGGTTCATCGGAATTCGCACGTATGGATGCTTTCCATCCATCTAATTATTTTAAAGTAAAGCCTGAAGGGTTTACACCATTCCTTCTTGGACGCGGCGGAACACAAGACCTTGTACATGTGTTAAACTTTGCATCTACAATGGATCAATTGAAAGATAAGAAAATGGTATTCGTTCTTTCTCCGCAATGGTTTGTACCACAAGGTATTGATGAAACGCACTTTGCACCTAACTTTTCAAAACAACAAGGTTACCACTTCATTTTCAACAATGATTTAAAACCTGAAATGAAAAAACAAATTGCAAAGCGTTTATTAAACTTTGAGATTGTAAAAAAAGAAACTTTATTAAAAATCTCGCTTGAAGGTATCGCTTATGATGATACGAAGTATAAAGTAAAAGCAATTGCTGCTAAACCTTTCGCTTATATTTACCGTAACATTTTAGATCGTAAAGATTTATTTACAGCTATGTTTAATATTAAACCGCACAAAGAGAAGCTCGATCCTTCATTAAAACAAATGAACTGGGAAGAAGCTCGTAAACATGCGGATCAAACAGGTGCAGCAGAATCTGGATCTAATCAATATGGTATCGAAGATGGTTACTTCAATAGCAAAATTAAGAAAAAATTAAAGCAACGTGAAGGTTACTTAAAAAATGATGCTTACGACCAATCGCCAGAATATGAAGATTTACAAATTGTACTTGATTTATTAAAACAATCTGGTGCAAAACCACTCTTCATTTCTGTTCCTGTCAAAGGTCCTTGGTACGACTACGCTGGCTTCCCGAAAGAACGCCGCGAAGCATACTATAAGAAAGTTCATGAGCAAATTGAAAAAGCTGGTTATCCAATTGCCGACTTCTCAAATCATGAATATGATAAATACTTCTTAAAAGATCATATGCACTTAGGTTGGAAAGGCTGGGTTTACATCGACGAAGCCATCCAACAATTTTATAAAGCAAACTAGTGAAAAGACCGCTTGAATTACTCAAGTGGTCTTTTTGTATATATTTTGTAATTGTTCGATTGCATTCTCTGCTTCTTTCATAACTCGCTCCACTACATACTGAGCTGATTCGATTCGAGCTAATGATGCTGCCTGTCCTGCCCAAAGCGACATATATTCTTCCTTATTTTGCTTCGCTGCCTCTTTGCGTATTTTAGAAGTTAATACGTTTTGCACTGGATACATCGGAAGCCCTTCTTCTTTTCCTTCATGTCTCTCTATAAATTCATTCCGAATACCCCGTGCATATTTCCCGGAAAACGCACGAGTTACAGTTGTGCTCGTATCTGTACTATGTAAAACCGCTTCTTTATACACATCGTGCGTAATACTCTCTTCACTTGTTAAAAAGGCCGATCCCATTTGAACACCTTCTGCTCCTAGTGCCAATGCCGCAACAAGCCCTTGTCCGTTCATTACACCACCTGCTGCGACAATTGGGATATGCGGAATAGCCCCTACTAACTGAGGTATTAACGCAAAAGTACCGATCATAGCATCTCGTTCTTTCCCAATAAACGTTCCTCTATGCCCTCCGGCTTCGCTTCCTTGCCCGACAATAATATCTACTCCTAACTCGGCAAGTACTTTCGCTTCCTTCACATGGGTAGCTGTTCCGATAACTTTTATTCCACTTCTTTTTAAATCATTTATTTCTTCTTTTTCTAACGTTTGAAATGCAAAACTAACGACCGGTACTTTTTCATCTAATAGCACTTGTAATTGTTCCTTATAGCTTTTTGGAAGCTTTAACGTTCCTTCTACTTCTATACCTAATTCTCTATTTACTCCGCTTAGTAATACTTTCGCCTCATTTACCTTCTCTTCTTCTATTTCTATCTCTTTCGTTACAAGTAAATTAACACCGAACGGCTTATCTGTTAGTTCTCTTATTCTATAAATCGCTTCACGAATTTGTTCTGGGCTCATATAGCCCGCTCCAAGCGTCCCTAATCCTCCGCTATTACTTACTGCTGCAACAAGTTCTGGCGTCGTAATCGCGCCTGCCATACCGGCTTGAACAACGGGATACTCAATTTTTAATATGTCTGTTACTCGACTTGTAAACATCATTTCCCCTCCTATTTCCTTTATATCTTCTTTATTTGATAAGCTTTCCCCTGCTTTTGCAAGGGTTGAACTTCATATGAAGCGAATATATTGAAAGAGAAGGAGGCTGAGCTTAATGATTTATCCAAATGCATTAAAACAAGGTGATACAGTAATGATCATTGCACCATCTGGTCCACCTACAATCGAAAATGTATTACAAGGTGTGAATGTATTACAAGAGATGGGGTTATCCGTAATAATCGGGAAGAGCGTTTACGAGAAATATGGATTTTTAGCCGGAAGTGATCAAGTTCGGCTTGACGATATACATGAAGCATTTACAAATAATGAAGTGAAGGCCGTTTTCTGTGCACGAGGTGGTTACGGAAGTGCTCGTCTCCTCCCTCACATTCAATATGAAATCATTCGGCAAAACCCTAAAATCTTTTGGGGATATAGCGATATTACAGCTTTACATACTGCTGTTTCACGTTATGCAAAGCTTATAACATTTCATGGTCCGATGATTGAAGAACTAGGAAAAGGTATTGATTCCCTATCTTTATCCTCTTTCAATCAGCTATTCCATCCGTATTCAACCATTTTATCTGCATCAGAATGTATCGTATCTAGCTCTCACAGTACAGTTACAGGTACGTTAGTTGGAGGAAATTTAGCTGTGTTAACAAGTATAATCGGCTCGCCCTACGAGATAAATACGGACAATACACTTTTATTACTTGAAGACATTGGTGAAGAACCGTACCGCATTGACCGTATGTTAAATCAGCTACTTTTATCTGGAAAGTTTAATGAATGTAGGGGCGTTATTTTCACAAGTTGTCACGACTGCACTCCTTCAAAGCCATCTCAATCATTGCAAGCAATATTATATGAATATTTCGCACCATATCATATACCGGTCCTATTCGGTTTACCAATTGGACATATAAGTCCAAACATCGGTATTCCACTTGGAGCTACAGCGACAATAAACACGAATAATAAAACAGTCTCTATTTCTTCCGGTATAGCCACTCCATATTCAAATTAAAAAGGAAAAGCGATTACGCTTTTCCTTTTACTTATAATAATTAAAAATTCGTCCAGATGAGATATCTGCAATTTCTTCTGGAATAAATGTTTTACTTATATCAGTACCAACATTTAATACAGCTGTAGCATCTTTCTCAATGCTACCAAATAACTCTTTCCCACGTATCGTAATAAGGGGCGTTCCTTCTGGCAACACATCTTTTACAAATTCCATTTGTGTAAAGAACGGAACGATCCATCTACCTTCTCCTTGGAAATGACGCAAACGAAGTATTCCCTCTGTTGCCCCGTCCTCTGCTTCTAGTGAACCAGCAACATAAAACTCAGTAGATAAGAGCAATTCATAAAATTCCTTTTGCTTCTGTTTATCATCACCTGCTACAACAAGTACCTCTTCTAATTTCTTTACTGAAATTTGCTCCATATGATGCCACCCCTATTTTCAAAATGATTGTACTTAGATTATACGAAATATTCTTATTTTTTTCTACATAATTTGCAATTATTTTCTTAAAATAATTTTAATACTTCTTTTGTCGTCACAATCGTAGCAAACTCTTCATGTAAATTTACAAGTGTCATATTGTGAATATCTTCTGCACTATACTCCTTACCATCTAAACCTTTACGGTTAAAAGTAGCCGTTGCATCACTCACTAAATATGTTGTAAATCCTAAATTCCCTGCCATTCGTGTCGTAGTTTCCACACAGTGATTTGTCGTTAATCCTACAATCACTACTGCATTACATTTGTTCTTTCTTAATTGTTCTTCTAAATTTGTGCCAATGAACGCGCTGTTAACGAATTTCTGAATAACCACTTCACCAAGTAGTGGTTGCACTTCTTCTTTAAAGTTTACCGTTTCCGCTCTCTCATAAAACATTGACTGAGCATTTTCTTTATTTACATGTTGAATATGAAAAACTGGTCGTTTCCTTTTTCTCCATTCTTCTAACAAAATTCTCATGTTTTCTTCAGCAAAAATATTATTTCTCTCGCCCCAATCTGGTAATTGAAATGCCTTTTGTACATCAATTATGATAAGTGCTATTTGATTTGTCATCATTTCCCCCTTAATTTGGCTGTAATTGAAATAGAAAACCAAGTTGTTGTGACGCAGTAATAAAGCAAACATAGGCGCAAAGCTCTACAATTTCTTTTTCTGTCCAATATTGTTTTAATACGTGAAACATAGTATCATCTATTGCTTTTCGGTCATGAACAAATGTATGCGCAAAAGTAACGGCTACACCAATCTCCTCTGCCTTTTGCACATCATCAGGTCTTCCTTTTGCCATACAGTACGGACATTCATTCCCATACGCTAATGTTCTTCTCACTTGCTCCTTCAACTCTGCTGAAAGAGTTCCTTTATTGTACAGTGTATCTTCTAACGTACTCCACGAATGTAATATATCCGAATTATGCCCTAATAACTTTTGAAACTTTGTATCTCCTACATTTGATAATGAAATTCTCTCCATCATTTCCCCTCCTATTTCCTTCTGTTTTATTGTAAAATAAATAACGTTCACTTTACATTTCATATGAATCTTAATTTATATTTTCCCTTTACAAAAATCATTATTTTACTGGAGGTATATTTACAAATGCAATTAGACCGTGTTGATCGAAAAATTTTAAATGAATTATATAATGATAGTCGCCTTTCGATGCGTGAATTGGCGAAACGAGTAAACTTATCTGCTCCATCTACTTCAGAACGTGTTCGTAAGCTCGAAAGCGAAGGTGTTATTCAAAAATACACAATCGATATTGATTATAAAAAAGCAGGACTCGTTTTAGATTGTATTTTAGAAATCACTTTAAAAAATGGTGATACAACACGTATGCAACAGTTTATTCAATCTTATCCATCTGCAAGTTTTTGTTACCGAGTAACAGGAAGCTTATGCTACATTGTAAAAATTTCTGTTCCTTCACTCGTTGAACTGGAAGAATTTATCAATGATGTTTCTTCATATGCAACGACCGTTTCTCATATCGTATTATCAGAAGTATCTCTTACTCCTGATATTGAACATATCTTCCCAGAAGATTAATTTATTTTTATTCATAAAATATAAAAAAACCCCTTACAATAAGAATAAAAATAATATATTATGTATTAAAATACATAAAGTTCGAGAAAGGGGCTTTACATTGAAAATCTGGTTTTATGAAAAAACGGCACAATTAGATGACTTGCTTGGTATTTGGGACAATGTTCCGACCATCCCACGAATTGGTGAAAAAGTGGAGATTTTAAAGACGGTCCGCACTGTTACAGATATTAAATATGTAAAGAACGGTAATAATTTCCGTGTAGAAATTATTACAAATTAAAAAGTAGCTCCTAAGGAGCTACTTTTTAATTATCTATTATGTGCTTTCTTTATAACGATTTTATCTTCTTCTACAGATACTGTTACATAATCATTTTCTTCTAACCGAAGCTTATTTACAGCCTCATCTGGTAACTCTATGGCCATCAATCTATCGGTTACGATCACTTGACTATACACTTCATTTTCTTGTGATGAACTCACTACTTTTTGCTCATTTATAAAACGTACTGGTGGCACGCCAACTTCTTTTACTGTACGCCATTGTTTCCAAACATAAGGAATTAACCAAAGTAATCCAACAACTGTAAGACCGATACCAATCCATAAATTACTTTGCGCTTGTAATTCAGTAATTGAGATTGTACCACTTTCTTCTCCACCGAAAAATTGCATACTTGTTGCAATCTAAGTGAATTTTATGTAATAAAAATCCCCGTTTTTACAAGCGGGGATTTCTTTTATTATAATACGTCACGTTTTTGGAATAATGCACTTGATGCTACAAGTAACACAACAAAGTATGCAACTACAAGTAATAATGAAGTTGTAAACGTAAATTCTGTAAATGTTGGTTCCATTCCACCATTGATTAATTTATTACTATCGTAAGCTCTTAAATCCAAATGGTTGAATACTACAAACTTCGCTACACCTTTTGCAAACATTATTAATACCATATTAATTGCACCTTGTAAGAAGAATAGGAACATCGTAATAATTAATGGTAATACAGATTTTCTAAAGACATTTGCTAGGAAAAATGCAAGTGTTGCAAAAAAGAACGGTGAAAGTAGTTGATATAAAGTTGACTTCATTACGATTCCTAACGTTAATTCTGTTTTACTACCATCCATTACAATACCGCCAATAATCATTGCAATTAGCATACCAGCTAATACGATAAATAACATTGCTAATAACACTGTAATATATTTAGAAAATAAAACTGCAAGTCTTTTTCTTGGACGGATTAACAATTGTTTAATTGTACCTTTTTGGAACTCATCAGTAAGAGTACGGGCAGCAAGTGTAATCCCAAAAATCGTTGTAAATAAAACAATTAAGTCAATCTCTGAGTTTGCATAATCTAAATATGACCCCTTAAACTCATCACCTTTTCCCCACTTCAACATTGCTAAAGTACCTAAAATTTCGAGTGCCGCAATGACACCAATTAAAATATACATACCTTTTTTCGCATGCAACTTTAAAAATTCATTTTGAATTAATTTAAACATTACGCTTTCACTCCCCCAGTAATCGCTAAGAACTCATCCTCTAAAGTTTTATTTTGAACAGTAACGCCATATACAAGCACATCAGCATGAACAAGTTTTTTTACAAGTTGCGGAATGTTGTCTTTTGTTACAGATGCTACAATTACATTCCCTTTTGCTTTGCCTTTAATGATTTCATTTGCTTTCTGAACTTCATCTACTTCAAACGCTACAACGACTGCCTCATCATGTTTCACTTTTTCATGTAAGTTGTACTCTTGTACAAACTCACCTTGTTTAATAATAACAACGCGATCACACATTAATTCAATTTCACTCAATAAGTGACTTGATACGATTACAGCAATATTCTCTTCTTTCGCTAAACGTTGTAAATAATCACGAATTTGGCGAATACCAGCTGGATCTAATCCATTTGTCGGCTCATCTAAAATTAAGATTTTCGGCTGATGAAGTAATGCCTGTGCAATTCCTAAACGTTGTTTCATACCAAGTGAATATGTTTTCACCTTTTTATGAATCGCATGCTCTAATTCAACAAGCTTTACAATCTCAGCAATGCGCTCTTTACTAATTGGTGTAATGGCCATATTCGCAAAATGCTTTAAGTTTTGCATTCCTGTCATATAATCATATAGTTCAGGATTTTCTACAATCGCTCCAATTTGCTCTAGTGCCTTTTCACGCTCCGAGCGAATACTATGTCCACAAATTGTAATATCGCCCTCTGTCATTGAAATAAGACCTGTCATCATACGGATCGTCGTCGTCTTACCGCTACCGTTCGGCCCAAGGAATCCGTATACTTCTCCTTCACGAACCTCAAATGATAAACCACGAATAATTTCCGTTCCACCAATCCTTTTTCGAACATTCTCTAACTTTACTACTACGTTTCCCAATGCTGATTCCTCCTTTAGACTTCTAGTTTTTTATCGATAATATAAGCAATTACATATATTATTAGAGCACTAACCATTACCATGAAACTTATATTAAAAATGTTAAATCCATTTTCTTGAAACATATTAATAAACAGACTCTTGCTTTCACTATGATATTCTACTCTTCGCAATACTTGGAAAGCTGGAGCTAATTTTCCTAGCAAGGTTGTCGCTAAAGTAATCGCTATATTTATTACTAGAAAAATAATAACGATCAGTATATTTTGCGCCTTTTTCTTTTTGGTAAGTAACTTAACTAGAGTAATTACTAATATGATTTGTAACACACTAAACAAAAACTCAAATAAATCGCTTATCGTATATATTAAATTATTAATTATGCCTACTTGCATAATCTCTTTTGCCTCTACATATACAGAAGTCGTAGGAAAAGCTAATACATAACTTACGTAGAAAAGAATTCCACATATCCCATACCATATAGCCATTGCGATAAATGAGAAAATAAGCATAGAAATTACATATTGTTTCCCAGATATTGCTGTAAGTCGTAACATTGGATTAGTTAGTAAGCGTGAATATGATTTCATTGTTTGTATAAACATATAAACAATATAAAAGAAAAATATAATCATAATGATTCCAAATATACCCTCTTGTCTACTGATAGCCGCATCACTTTTTCTTACAATCATTTGTGAAAATAACACAGCTTCAATTAGCACAAAGAATAAAAAAGTAACAATATATCTTTTCTTATTTACATTCCATAAATAGGAAAGTACTGACTTCACTTACTAAACACCTCCTTAAACAATTCATGAACTGCTTTTCCTCTCTGAAAACGAATTTCTTCTACATTTTCATATAGAACCATTTCTCCATCTTTTAAAAAGATCACTTCATCAAAAATATTTTCAATTTCATTTATTAAGTGAGTGGAAATTAATATCGTACAATCTTCCCTATAGAACTGTAGAATTAAATCCAATACATGTTCTCTAGAAAGAGGATCTATCCCGCCCAACGGCTCATCCAGTACGTATAGCTTCGCTTTTCGAGAAAATGTTAAAATGATTTGCAGCTTCTCTATCATACCTTTTGACAATGCTGTAATTTTTTCTTCTAACGGTATTTTAAATTCTGCAATCGTATCTACCGCTTTTTGAATATCGAAGTCTTTATAAAAATCTCGATAAAAAAATAAAGCATCTTTTACAGTCATCCAATCATCAAAGACTGGCTTATCAGACATAAATGAAACGATTTCTTTCGTCTGTAATCCTACCTTTTTACCGTCTATTGTAATACTACCTTCAGAAGGGTGTTGCAAGCCTGCAATCATTTTCAATAACGTCGTTTTCCCGCTCCCGTTATCTCCAACAAGCCCAACGATTTTCCCTTCCGTAATCTCTATGTTTAATTCACGGATCACTGCTTTTAATCCGTATCTCTTCCATAAGTTTTCTATTTTCAATAGCTCTGTCATTGGCTCTCCTCCCTCTTATCATGTAATGAAGAACGAAGAATTGTAAGAATTTCTTCTTCTGAAAAACCTAAATTGTCCATTCCATCTATAAAAGAATGAAGTAATTCTTTCGCCATCTCTTTTCGCAGCTCCATAATTTTCTCCCCTTCATTCGTTACATACCGTCCCATTCCTCTACGTGTGACAACAACTCCATCCCGTTCTAGCTCTTGAAATGTACGCTGAATCGTATTTGGATTCACTTGTAATTCACTCGCTAATTCACGGACAGAGAGAATTTTATCACCAGGCAATAAATGTCCTGTTACGATCTCCTTTTTTATGTATTCCATTACCTGAATGTAAATTGGTGTATTTGGAGAAAACTCTATTTTCATTTCTTCCCTCCTTTTGTATCGGTGTACTAGTTAAATAATACACTGATACAAAAGGTTTGTAAATACCCATTTAATTACAAAAAAGTTCTATCCGTTAACCGAATAGAACTTCCCAAATATAAATCGCTATACAAAAATAATAGTGTTATGTAAACAAAATTATAAAGAAAAGCTGTCTTATCAATCAATAAGACAGCTTTTCCTTATAATCCTATATTAAAAGTTAAACACGAAGTCATCGTCAGCTAACTTTTCAACGTTCGTTGCTTTTACGTAACCATTTCCTTTTACAGAGAAGAAATCATGGTTTTTCGTATCTGTACGTAAACCATTTAAAACGATTGGGTTAATTTCTTCTTCTTCAAACTTCGGCTCAAGTCCTAAGTTCATAAGCCCTTTATTTGCATTGTAACGAACGAAACGATTTACATCTTCTACAAGACCGATAGAAGTGTAAATTTCTTCTGTATAGGCCATTTCAATTTCATATAGTTCCATTAATAACTCTTGTGTTTCTTTTTGCACTTCTTGTTGCTCTTCTACAGAAAGTTCTGCGAAGATTTGTTGTGCTAAAATACCGACGAATACGCCGTGAATTGACTCATCCTTTTACCTTCACATAAGTTCGCTACTCCTATGCCGTTTATACAGCTTACAGTTTCCTGTAAGAAGAGACTATATCATCTACCTTCTCAGGTAGCCCTCCATTTCGATTTAAGGGATTCTCACCCACCGCTTGGCCCTACTCCTCTTGCGGAATTTCACCGCCATTGGGATAGTCGTTGAACGTTCCTTTATCTACGTATCGCACCCACCACTGTTTATACAGTTTTCGATGTCTGATACGGCTTCCTGTGCCGCTCGATAACCCATGTTTTCTTTCAATGGATGCATTAGATTCACCGGCTTGTAGCATCTGAACGATATCCAAAAACATTTCAAGAGTCACACGTCCCCTTGTTTTCAGTTGGTGTTCAGATTTAACCGGCATATAATTTTGCACTTTTCCCCAAAGATATTTATAACGTTTCTTATGTCGAATTAAAGATACATAATTAGGATGAAGATTATACATATCAGCAATTTCTGGATTTGTCTTTCCGCACTTTAGTAGTTCTACAATCTCAAAAAATTGTGCATCTGTAATTTTTGATTGTGGATTTTTTTCACCTATAACACGTTGCCTTTTCTTCTCTAATTGTTCTTCAGTGAATTTAATTCCACCCAATCCTTCTCCGCCTAACGTCAAGTTATAGCCATTATTATAAGAATCATACAGCCAAATATACTGTTGCTCAATCTCACTCAATTCTTCCAATGAACATTCTATTTCCTCTAGAATTCCATATTCTAAAGTGGATTCATATTTACAGTATACTGCTTGTAAATACCTATTATAATGTGTACCACTCTTTAACATCCACATATGTTCCCTAATTCGTTTTAAATTTGAAACGTTCACATCTTTACCAATATAATACTTCCCATTGATTTTTAAATAGTAAATTCCGTACATGTTATCGCTAGATAAAGGCTTCGCTGCTGATTGCCCTATCAGCTATTCTCCTTTCCATCTATTGATAGTTAGAGAATAACCTGAATGCATATATTCATCAATAATAATACAGATAAATTTACAATAGGGGGTCCCAGCAATTAAAAGGGTTTTTCAATTGGTATCTCTACCAAAAGCCGCCATAAGTTAACGGATAATAAGGTTAATAATTTCACCACTTGCCGTCAGTTTACCTTGACCAGCTAAGTAAAGTGGATAGAAAAATCCACTATAGAATAAGTAACTTTCTAAGAACACACTTGCTACCATTGCCATGTATAACTCTTTTTTCGTTACTTCAGGCTTTAATAAACGACGATAGTAACTAGTAATAATACCAGCTTTTTTCTCAAGTAACGGATGATTGTCTACCCAGTCAAAAATATCATCAATTTCTTCTTCTGTAGCTAATGTTGTGAAAATGTGACTATAACTTTTCGCATGTACTTCTTCCATAGCTCCCATGAAAGCTAATACACTTTTCGCTTGTAAATTTTCAAGATGAACAAGTACAAGTGGCATTCCTTCGCCACCTTGTTTCGTATCTAAAAGTGTTAAACCACCTAATACACGCTTATAAGCAATTTGCTCTTCTTTCGATAATTGCACCCAAGTATTTTTGTCAGACGAAACCGCGATTTCTTCTTCTGTCCAAAACTGAGCGATGTTTTGCTTCCAAAACATTAAACTGAAATCATCTTCCTTTTTATTCCAGTTAACAGCGCGCATTGAATCACCCCTATATCTATTATTGTTCTACTGAACGGTTAAATTTCCATCTAACAATGAAAAGCTAACCGTTTAGTAGAACAAACCAAGTATGAGCAGGGTTCATAACCCTGCTCATACTATTGGGTTATTCATTTAGTATGGCAATATGCCATTAAACGGTACAAGCCACACACTCTTCCACGCTTAATTTACGTGTTCTCGTATAATACAGACTCTTTAAGCCTTTTTTATGTGCATAGATGTAGTAACGTGCTAATTCACGTGTTGAAATATCACTATTAACGTAAAGAATTGTACTAATTCCTTGGTCAATATGTTCTTGAATTTCTGCGATTAAATCAATTAATTTAAACTGATTCATATCGTAAGAAGATTTATAGTACCAGAACGTATCTTTTGATAAATACGGCATTGGATAATATGTTGTCGCATTCGCATATGTTCTTGATTCGATTTGACTTACGATCGGCATTACGCTTGAAGTTGCATTTTGAACGTAACTGATTGATTGTGTTGGAGCAATGGCAAGACGATATGAGTTGTATAAACCATTCTTCTGCACTTGCTCTTTTAAACTTGTCCAATCTTCTTTTGTCGGAATATGAATTCCTTCAAATAGTTGCTGAACTTTTTCAGTTACAGGACTGTAATCTGTCGTTTCATACTTTTCGAAGTATGTGCCATTCGCATAATCAGATTTATCGAAGTCTTTAAATGTCTCGCCTTTTTCTGTAGCGATTTCCATACTTTTCTCAATAGAATAGTAATTTAACATCATAAAGAATGTACGAGCGAATTCTTTCGCTTCTGCACTTTCATAAGCGATTTTATTTTTTGCTAAATATCCGTGTAAGTTCATTGCTCCAAGTCCAACTGAATGAAGCTCGTCATTTGCTTTTTTCACAGTTGGTGCATTCGGAATAATCGTCATATCAGAAACAGCTGTTAAAGCTTCCATTCCCGCATGAACTGCTTCACGAATTTCTTTATTTTCCATTACGTTTACGATATTTAACGATCCTAAGTTACAGTTAATATCACGACGGATAATGTCATCTGTACCGTAATCATTTATTTCTGAAGTTTCTTGAAGCTGGAAGATTTCTGTACATAAGTTCGACATCTTCACAGTTCCAATATCCTTCAATGGATGTTGATTATTTGCATTTGATTTAAACATTAAGTATGGGTAACCAGACTCAAGCTGAATCATAGCGATTTTAATAAGCATATCACGTGCACTAATATCTAGTGGCTTCTTCTTCACTTTCGGATTGCTCATTAATTCATCGTACATTTCATCAATGTCAATATCATCTAAATGCTTGCCATATTCTTTATAAACCGTATAAGGCGCGAAAACATGGAAAGGTTCGTTTTTCTCAGCAAGCTCAAAGAACTTACTTGGAACGATAATTCCGATTGATAGAGACTGAATACGGCTCTTCTCATCGGCATTTATTTTTTTTGTATCAAGGAATTCAATAATATCCCAATGGAAAATGTTTAAATATACTGCACCGGCACCTTTTCGTTGGCCAAGCTGATTCGCATATGAAAACGAATCTTCAAGCAATTTCATAACAGGTACTACGCCACTTGCAGCGTTGTCGATACCTTTAATTTGCTCACCACGTGCGCGTAGCTTAGATAAGTTTAAAGCTACTCCCCCGCCGATTTTTGATAATTGCATCGCAGTATTAATGTTAAAGCCAATTGAATTTAAGCTATCATCCATCTCTAACAAGAAACAAGACACCATTTCTCCTCTTCTGCTTCTTCCCGCATTTAAAAAGGTTGGTGTCGCTGGTTGGTAGTTTTGTTTTACAATCATGCTTGCGAATTGTCTTGCTTTCGAAACATCACCGCGTCCTAAGTATAATGAAACAATTGCTACACGATCTTCATAGCTTTCTAAGTATTGTTTTTGATCATTCGTTTTTAACGCATAATCTTTGTAGAACTTAGATGCTGCCATATAAGATTGGAACTCGAAGTTTTCACCATAAGCGATGTTATATACTTCCTCTACTTCCTCCAAGCTATACTCGTCCAGAACGTTGTAATAGTAATCATGTTCTTTCATATACTCCATTCGCTCTGCCACGCTATTAAAAGGAACGGTATTCTCTCTAGCTTCTTCCATAAAGACTTCTAATGCCTCTTTATCTTTATGAAGCTGATAAAAACCGTCCTGCATTTGCGTGATTTCATTATTCAGTTCAATGTGTCGCAATCTCCCGCACCCTTTCCTTAAAATATTCTACATCGTTATTTGTTCCAGATAACTCAAATTTTGATACAATAGGCACTTCATATTTAGTAGAAATCTTGTCAGCACTTGCACCGAACATGTCTCCCCAGTTACGATTGCCGCTTGCAGATACGCCTTTTAATTTTTCATTATTGCGCTCTAAAAAGTCTAAAACACGTTCTGGTACATTTCCAAAACCTGTTGTATACGTAATAAGAATAAAGTCTTCATCTATTACTAGATCTTCATCAATTTGAACGGCCGGCATATTTAATTTGTGAATGAAACGCTTCACGTTTCCTGTCATAGAATCATATGCAACTAACATTTCCGACCCTCCCTCTCAAATCTATATTCTCTATATGTTGTTCTTGATTTCTCTATATATTGTATTACGTTTCAAAATAAGACACAAGATATATGTATAAATTCTTTCTTTTTTTAACTTTTACTTTTCGACATGATAGCCGTTTTTTTTCAATACAATGACTATGAAACAACATTCTAAAACTCATGTCAATAAAGTGCTTTTCAAAAAAGTTGTCAACGAATTTAACCTTATTTTTAAAAAAGTTAACAATATATTTTGTCATAAAACGGTAGATGCTGAAGAAATATATTTCTCCAGCATCACGCAAAAAAGAACAGATATGAAACTATAATCTGCTCTAAAAAACGATTACATTTATCAAATTTACCTTATTAAATATATTATACATATACTTTCGTTTTTCGTTACATACTAAAAGATAACTATTATAGAAAAAGATTATTATTATGGAACTTCAATTTATTTATGAAAAGTTTATTCAGAGTACTCAATGCGCAAAATATCTTTTACAAATATATGATGTGGATTTTCATCTTTATCAAGCATTGTACATACAGGAGCCTCTTCATCAAAGTATACAATCAGTCCTTCTACGTACTGATATGTATGTTGAACTTGTACAGTTACTTTAATTTCTATTGCTTCTTCATATGCTCTTTTTATTTTCTGAAGCATTTTTGCTGAACATTTTCGTTTCTCTGGATACATAACCATTCCCATAAATCGATTGCCGGCTCTATCTTTCCACATATAATCCCAATGTGGTAAAATGCCTTGTTTAAAATCGCCCATAATTCCCCTCTCCTTTATCTTTTATTTATCCCGCATGAAACGTCCGTTTGGTGAAGGCTACTAATCAGTGAGAGATGCCCTGCTGATCAAAATTCTCCTTTATGAACGTGGCGTTTCTGAATATGTATAAATCACTTGCCCGCCTCGCTGTGCGTTACCAATGAAATGCTTAAAGTCTTCTCTATTTACAACAACTTCTCTGAACGTATAAAATACATCTTTCGTAACAACATACTCCTTTATTTCACCATTTTTTAGCTGATCTAAAATTGTATTTGCTAATTCTTTATCCATGTATTTCACCTCTCTGCAATATTTTATTTTATCTTATATTCTATAGGTCAACAACTGTAAATTTATCCCGCTATTTGCAGGTAGTCCGATTGGTGTTGACTACTAATCAGTCGTAGAATGAACAAAAAATCTTACTGATTAACGTTTCACTTTATCTCGTTGTTATGCCATGATTTTATTTTCGTTATTTCGCAAACAATATTGTTTTACTATATGTCCACTAAATATCATATACTAACATAGCTACTTCTCTATATCAAACATTTCGGCATTCAATTATGCAAAGTTCCATACCACTATGCTACAATATACAAATAGAACTAGGAGGGATACTATGATTCGGAAAGCAAAAAAGACAGATGCAATGGCAATAGCTCCTTTATTGTATAATGCTCTGCATGAAATTGCTGAAAAAATCACAGGTAGCACAGTTGAAGCAGAAGTATTACTAGGACTTGAGACATGGTTCTCAAAAGAAAATAACCGTCTGAGCTACGAAAACTGTTTTGTCTATGAACAAGACGAGAGTGCAGTTGGAATTATTGTCGCTTATCACGGTAGTGAAGCAACACAGCTTGACGCACCAATTGTACATCACTTAAGAGCATTACATAAAGATGAATCAATTACGTTAGAAAAAGAAGCTGAGCTTGATGAGTATTACATTGATACATTATCAGTTTCAAGTGCACACGGCGGAAAAGGTATAGGTTCTAAATTAATTGAAGCTGCCGAAATCTATGCAACTGAAAAAGGGCATAAAAAAATCGCTTTACTTGTTAATTTAGAAAACAAACGCGCCTATTCACTATACGAAAAGTTAGGTTATAAAAAAGATGAAATTGTTATGCTAGTAGGGGAACCTTATGCTCATCTCGTAAAACCATTAAACGTCAAAATTTCTATATCTTAACATAAAAGCACACGATTTATATAAATCGTGTGCTTTTATGTTAAATTTGTATTTAATATATTTCCATCCATCGCCTCGTGAAACGTATATGTTGTACATCCCCATGGCTCTCTGTGCAAAATAGGAGAACCAGACCATCCCATCGCTCTCAGTTCGGCACCAATCATTACATTCACATAATTATGACCTACAAGAGCTATACTTCCATGTACGAGAGCATAACGATGTAACAGGTAAGCCGCTTGCTTTACCCTCTCTCTTACTTCCTTATAAGACTCAACATCTTTATGGTAGCCAAGTATCCATAATGTTCGTCCAATGAACATCCATACCTTAATTGTGCATTTCAACCACTTCGGAGCAAAAAAGCATGAAGGAACTTCAGCTTCTCTAAAAAGAGAATTTTGCATAAAAGATAAAGAATCCGTCAATTCAGCTGCTGATTGTACAGCACGCCTTTGATCACTTGTTAAGACAAATTTCGCTGCTTCAATTGCCTCTATTGTTTCTATCGGCATTTTAGCTTTTTGTATCATTGACTCGGAATCATACTGTTTCATCCATTCGTGAAATGAATTAATTGTCATCGGTTCTCTTATACGACTTAAACAACCATGACGAATAAAAGAAATCTTCATTCTTTTCACTCTCCATTCATCACTTATGAACTCTATTATGCACTAGTTCTAAACATCATACCACGCAAGAAAATAAAGTTATATACCTTTACATCTCCCCACCACTATCATGTGTTATCGAAGCATGGATACCATCCATCCCATCAAAATATGTACTCGTATCATATTGACGAATCTTTTTTAAATGCATATAAGAAAATAAAAATAAAATTAAAGCTATAACACTCCCCACAAATTCAAACATCATTTTACCGCCTCTAATTTCTCCCACTTCAGCAGGTTATTCTACTTTTTCATTATACCTCGATATAAAGATTCTCGCATTTTTGCTATTTTTTCTAAAAAACATGGATTTTCTACATATTTTCTTACAAAAAGTGAATATTTTTCGAATTTTTACTTTGGAAACATTTACAAAGTAGGAAATATGGTTCAAAATAGGAGGAAATAAAAAAACCCAAATTTATTCTTTTTTTGGGAAAACTGTAACAAGGAGAGTTGCTTATGCAGATCGCAGAAACTGGAGATATCATCGAATTTAAAGGTGGAATGCAAGGCCGTGTTCAAAAAGTAAATCAAAACTCTGTTATTGTTGATATAACAATTATGAAGAATTTTAGAGAACTAGATATGGAACCTCTTACAGTTGTAAGTCATAAAAACTATACTGTCATTAATCAAAATGCATAATATAATAGAAAGAAAGGGCCTGTATACTATACAGGCCCTTTCTTTCTATTAACGATTATCAATTGTTTCCGGATATAGATCGTGGTTCATCATGCGGTAGTCAGCCATTTGTTCATACTTCGTACCTGGGCGCCCGTAGTTGCAGTATGGATCAATTGAAATGCCACCACGTGGTGTGAATTTCCCCCATACCTCAATATAACGCGGATCCATTAATTTAATTAAATCGTTCATAATAACGTTCATGCAATCTTCGTGGAAATCACCATGATTGCGGAAACTAAATAAATACAACTTTAAAGATTTACTCTCTACCATTTTTTGCTCTGGAATATAGCTAATATAAATTGTTGCAAAATCTGGTTGTCCTGTTTTCGGGCATAAACTTGTAAATTCAGGACAATTGAATTTTACAAAATAATCACGGTTTGGATGATTATTATCAAATACCTCTAATATTTCTGGGCTATATTCAAATAAATATTTTGTATTTTGATTCCCTAGTAATGTTACATCTTTTAAATCTTCATCTAATCTTCCTGTCATTTTAAACATCCCTTCTCGTTATACGCCGCGCTTATTTCCCCATACTAACGCATGAAGCTGAGGCAATACTTTTGCATCATTCATCTCTTTACAATTTACAGCTTTATCAATCAGCCATTCATACTTATCTAATAATTTTTTTATAAGCATCGCATCATCCACTGTTTTTGTATCATCGTTTCCTACTTGTAAGAAAAATGGTACCTTTGGATAACGTTCGTGCATCTTAACTGCATATTCAAAATCATGATCATCGAATACTACTACTTTTAAACTAATATCTTTTCCTGCTAGTTTCTGAATAATAGCATCTAACTTATGAAAATCTGTTTTCATCGTTGAACTTGGTGGTTTTGGAGAAATTGTTACCTCATCAATTTGAAGTAACCAATCTTGCCATTTACTCCCTTGCGTTTCAATTGCCGTTCGCATTCCATTTTCTTTTAATATAGAAAGAAGAAACTCAATATTTTTCAGTAATGCCGGATTTCCACCTGAAATCGTAACATGAGAAAAATTTTCTCCTCCAATTGCAACAAGCTCATCCCAAATATCTTCTGGTGTCATCTGTCTAATTTGATCTTTAGCTGATCCATCCCACGTAAAAGCAGAATCACACCAAGCACAGCTATAATCACAACCAGCTGTACGGATAAACATTGTTTTTTGCCCTACAACCATTCCTTCACCTTGAATAGTCGGACCGAATATTTCTAAGACAGGGATTTTACTCATCAAGCATCCACTCCCGTCTTACTTCCGCATAACTAGTCGGCGTCTCAAATAGACGAACAAATTCAACGCGAGCTCCTTTATATTCGTTCACTCGATTCTCTTTTGTTAGTGCTTCTGCCATCTTTTCATAAATCCAAACGACCATATTTTCAGCAGTCGTATTCATTGCAGGTAACGTTTCGTTTAAATAACGATGATCTAGATAAATTTCGATTTCATTTTTCCAAATTTCTTTTATATCTCCAAAGTCAATTGCAAGACCTATTTCATTTACATATCCACTAATTCCAAATACAACTTTATATGTGTGACCGTGTAAGTTTTTACATTTCCCTTCATAACAGTGTAAATGGTGTGCTGCATCAAATGTAAATTCCTTGCTGACCATTACTCTTTTATTATGGTATTTGAGTTGTTTACGCTGAATATCCTTGTCCATTTTTTGCAAATTCTCTACGATGCGAAATCCAAAAAAGTTATCCATTAGTTATTCGCTCCTTCGCGTTCTTGTAGGTACGTATCTAATCCTGCTTTACGAAGTTGACATGCTGGACATTCACCGCAACCATCACCAATGATTCCGTTATAACATGTTAATGTTTTTTCTCGAACAAACTCAAATGCTCCAAGTTCATCTGATAATTTCCATGTTTCAGCCTTATCAATCCACATAAGTGGCGTGTGAATGACAAACGGGTAATCCATAGATAAATTTAAAGTAACATTTAACGATTTCACAAACACGTCACGGCAGTCTGGATAACCACTGAAATCAGTTTCACATACACCCGTTACAATATGACGTGCTCCAACTTGTTTTGCTAATACAGCAGCAAATGATAAGAAGAGTAAATTTCGTCCATCTACAAATGTCGATGGCAATTCACCTTCTTCATGTGTAATCTCCATATCCGTTCTGGTTAACGCATTTGGAGCAAGTTGATTTAATAGACTCATATCTAGTACCGTATGCTTTATTCCTAGTTCTTTTGCAATTTCCGCTGCACAATCAATTTCTAGCTTATGACGTTGATTGTAATTAAACGTTACAGCTTCTACCTCTGCAAACTGCTCTATTGCCCAAAATAAACATGTCGTACTATCTTGTCCTCCACTAAAAACAACAACTGCTTTTTCTTTTTTCATTTCACTCATTCTCCTTCTCTACTATAAATAAGAAGAAAGAACGTTCTTGAACTGTCACAATAAAAAAACAAAACAATACCTAAGGATATTGTTGTTTCCATAGTTTTTTATAGAGGGAGTTCGCGAACCTCTCCCGCGCGATGCACGGAATTTCTTCTTTCATTGACACAGCTTATTGTAACATATTGTATACTAGCGTAAAAATTTCTGATTTTTCCGCTATTTATTATTTCATTTCTTTCATTTTATAGTATGATTAATTTAATCTAAGAAGAGAGGAGGCATCCCACTGAAATCCTTTATTATTTATCTCTTTTTAAATATATTATTCATCCTGATTACAATGCTCGTATATCATTTATTTTGGAATCAAAAAGGGAAACGCTCTCCTAAATTAAATTCAGCTATATTCATTGTACTCTGTTGCCTTGCTACCGTACTCTGTATTACATTTGCAGCAAAAACAAATAATGGTTTTCAATTTGATATGCGCCATATTGTATTAATTGTCGGTACATTAACGGGAGGGCCTATTGCTGGTGGTTCTATCTTAGTTGTATTAAACATATATCGCTTATTATTAGGTGGGGTAGGTGTTTTCCCATCTCTTATCGGTTCTGTTCTTCTATTTATTGTTCTACTATTAACATATAAATTTTTTAATCAAACTTCTAATCGTATAAAAATAACACTTGCTATTATCTACAGTCTCACATACGGATTTAGTTGGATACCCTTCTTCCTTTCAAAGGTTACAAATAAGACTGATTATATACTGCATATTATTGTGTATGAGTTATGTTCAATGCTTGGTACGATTCTAATTTTATATTTACTGCACATATTACAAACTCAAGTTCGTCTCCAAAACGAACTTATAAATGCTGAAAAGTTTCATTTAATTGGTGAAATGGCAGCGTCTATCTCTCATGAAATTCGCAATCCATTAACTTCAACGAAAGGTTTTTTACAACTGTTACAATCAGATACCTGTACTGAGCAGGAACGAAAATTGTATATCGACATTGCCATTAACGGCATCGAACAAGCAAATCATGTTCTTACAGATTATTTAACCTTTGCTAAACCAAGCATTGAAAAAGAACAAACATTACAGTTAGAAGAAGAATTACTACATGCATTGTCGTTAATTACACCGCTTACTAATTTAACAAATGTACGTACTCATTATATAAAGCAAAGCACTTCTTTTTTTATCGCTGGTGAAAAGCAAAAACTAAATCAATGTTTATTAAATATTTTAAAAAATTGCATTGAGGCTATGCCAAAAGGCGGTGATCTTTATTTCACATTAGTTCCTGATCATAAGCATATTCAGTTATATATAAAAGATACAGGAGTCAGTATGGATTCAGAACAAGTAAAACGTCTTGGCTCTCCTTTTTATTCAACGAAAGAAAAAGGTACTGGACTTGGAATGATGGTCGTATTCAGTGTTGTTCAAGCTATGAATGGAAAAATTGATATTATAAGTGAAAAAGGAATCGGTACAACCTTTTTATTAACTTTTCCACTCATACAAAAAACGTGATGAAATACTCATCACGTTTTTTCTGTTCCTTCAACTAATTCAGCAAAAGCTTTCACTTTTCCGTGCGGTTGTTGATTTTCTTTACGTGCTTTCCAGGCGCGCTCTTCTTCTCGCTTCTTCTTAGACATGTTTTTTCAACTCCTTCTTTTCTTTCTCCATGTAGTATTCCAAAATAAGAAAGAAAACTATGCACGTATCAAAAAAGAAGTGGTTTCCCACTTCTTCCACTTTAGCGTTGCAAAATTGCATGTTTCGCCTCTTTTAACTGCGTAAGATGTCTTTGTTCATGCAAATCAAGAAATTGAACCCATTGATACAAATTCAGATCATTAAAAACAGGATGCTTTAATCCATTTTCAAATAAATCTTTTTCATCTATAACACTATGAAGCGCGTGTAATAGTTCTTGGCGTGAATGTTCTAGCAATTGAATTCCTTGCTGTTTTTTCATTAAAGTTTCTGTTGGTTGCATTTGCTGAGGAGCTTCTCGTTTATGTGTGCGATCAAGCGTAAGTTGGAGGTCTTTAAATGGAGTCATGTTTCTTTCCTTTTTTTGTAAAGCATATACAAGGGCAGACGTGACAGATTGTTCAACTAAATGCAAGTGGTGTAAAATTTGAATAATGCTCCATTTATCACGGCGTGGCTTTACATTCACTTCTGTGTCATTTAACATCTCAATTTCTGATAATAGCGTGCTTCGAGTAGACTGTAATGAGTTTACTAAACTTTCTAAACTTACATCCATATTAGATTGAAGCATACTTGTTCCCCCCTTTTGTTTGTGAAAAGAGGTGCTCCTTATTAGAAACACCTCTTTAGTATTCTGAATTTTCTTTTATTATCTCATCATTTTCCCATTATGTCGATGTTAAACATGTGAAAAAAAGCGCATGTTTTTTACAATTTTGTGTCGTCAATCGCATGTAACCATGCTTCAATTTCTGTAATAACACTTTTCACACAGCCTTCAGCAAATGGTGATGTTAAATTTGCAACTTCTACTAATTCTAAGAACGATTTACTTCCACCTTGTTGGCACAGATTCACATAATCTTCCCAAGCCTCTTGTCTATTATCTCTTGCACGTTTCCAAAATTGTAGCGCACAAATTTGAGCAAGCGTGTAATCAATATAATAGAACGGTGAGCTATAAATATGCCCTTGACGTTGCCAAAAACCACCGCGCTCTAAATAATCATTATCCTCATAATCACGATGTGGTAAATATTTCTTCTCTATGTTACGCCATGCTGTCTTACGCTCTTCAGGTGATGCTTCAGGATTTTCATATACATAATGTTGATATTCATCAACAGATACACCATAAGGTAAAAACAGAAGTGCTGAACTTAAGTGAGAGAAGTAATATTTATCTGCATCTTCTTCAAAGAATAGCTTCATCCATGGCCATGTAAAGAATTCCATACTCATAGAGTGGATTTCACATGCCTCATATGTTGGCCAATTATATTCTGGAATTTCAAATTTACGACTTTCATATACTTGGAAAGCATGACCTGCTTCATGTGTTAATACATCAATGTCACCAGATGTTCCATTGAAGTTTGAGAAAATAAATGGCGCTTTATAATTCTCAATATATGTACAATATCCGCCACCAGCTTTTCCTTTTTTCGCAACTAAATCTAATAAATCATTATCTAGCATGAAATTGAAAAATTCATCTGTTTCAATCGATAACTCTTTATACATTGTCTTTCCATGATCAACAATCCAATCCGCATCTCCTTTTGGAGTTGGGTTACCTGTAGCAAACTCAAAGTTTTCGTCGTAATAAGCTAACTTCTCTACACCGATACGTGCTTGTTGTCGCTTTCTTAATTCCGTTGTAACGGGAACGATATAATCTAGCACTTGCTGACGGTAATTAGCCACCATCTCCGCATTATAATCTGTACGGTACATTCTTGCATATCCAAGTTCAACAAAGGTTTTGAAACCTAAAGATTTTGCGATTTTCGTTCTCACTTTAACAAGCTCATCATAAATACGATCTAGTTCTTCCTCATTTCCAGCTAAAAATCCGTAGTATGCTTCACTTGCTGCTTTACGTTCGCTTCTTTCTTTTCCTTGCATAAACGGAATCAGTTGCGATAACGTTCTTTCTTCTCCAGCAAAGTCAATTTTTGCAGATGCTAATAACTGTGTATATTGCGATGATAATTTATTTTCTAATTGTAAATCTTTCACGACTTCATCTGAATATGTTTTTAAATCACATTCTGCTAGAGCAAATAATTGTTTTCCATAATACGCCTCTAATTCTTCACGAAATGGAGAATTAATGAGTGCCTTATAATATTTTGTACCATATCCTTGTACAACTGGAGAGAATTCATCAAAGAAATCCTGCTCCTCCTTATAAAAAGTATCCGTCGTATCAACAGAATGGCGAATGTAACAAAGGTTTCCCATTGTACCAAAATCGTTGCGAATCTCATTAATTGAATGAATGACTTGTTTTTGTTCTTCTACAGTTTTTGCGTTATCAAACTTCTCTAAAGCAACAGTAAATTTCTCTTTTAACTCTTCAATATTTGGGCGTTTATATTCATAGTCTTTAAATGACATGAACGAGCCTCCTCTCCATTACATACCTTTATTATAATTCAATACGTATTCTCGAATCCCCTCTTAATTTTCAACAAATTTCGGCAGTGACTGCCATGAGTTCATTACAAATAAAAAAGCCTTGGATTTATTTATCCAAAGCTCCTTTGGAACATATTATTTTTCATACTTCCCAATTTTTTTTAATAAATCAAGTAATTCATCTTTTTCATCTTTCGTTAACATTTCAAAAGACTGATGTATAACTTTCTCATGCCCCGGAAAAATAGAAGCAATAAAGTTCTCGCCAGACTCAGTTAATTGCGCGTAAATAACACGTCTGTCATTCGGACATGGGATTCTCTTTACTAATCCCTTTTTCTCCAACTTATCTACAACATATGTAATGCTGCCACTAGCTATTAAAATGCGCTCACCAATTTGCTGGAGTGGTTGACCGCCTTTATGATATAGCAGTTCTAATACAGCAAATTCAGTTGGATTTAACCCGTTACTTTGTATAGATTTATTTGTAGTATCCATAACAGAACGATGTACACGAGATAATGCAATAAATACTTTTAAAGATTGAGAAATATCTTCTCGTTCATTATTTGATGTCATACAACTTTCAACCCTTCACTTAAATTCTCAGCAATAAAAAGAAAATACCACTTCATACTTCATGTGAATTCCGAATGAGCATTCACTCATCCATTTCCTCTCCCCTAATATATTAAAAATCATTCTTGAATAAAAACATGACAATTTTAACATAGTTTATATATAATGATAATAAAAAAAGAAGGAGTACCACATTTGAAAGTCAAATTCCAAAGCATAATTATATATATATTGCTTGTTATCCTACCGACAATAGGGATTGGTGCTACATTTTATTCGTATCATACATATAAAATGAAACAGGAAAACAAATTATCTGCTCATACAGTTCTCTTTTTATATAGAGATTATTTGGATCATCATCTTGGTGAAGCAATTTCTGCTTTAGACATGCTTGCAAAAGTTGTAGGCACCGAGACTGGTAATATAAATGGCATTAAACAAATTGTACATGATACAGATGGAAACGATGCACGCTTTTCTGGTCTATATTACGCTACACCAGAAGGAGTCATTACAATCGCATCTGAAGATGAATCAAAGCCTATAGATGTTTCAGACCGTAAATATATTCAAGACGCGCTCCAAACTAAAAAAACCACTGTATCATCAGTCATTACTGATCGCGTTCTTGGACATAAAGCTATTATGATTGCTGCCCCCATATTTAATAAACAGAAGGAGCTCTCAGGATTATTATTAGCTAGTTTACGCTTTGATTACATTTCCTCTTCTTTAAATGCCATTAAACCACAATACCATTTTGAGGTAACTGATAAACATGATGTAGTTTTTCTAACCGATGATAATAACGACACAAGTGATACGCATTCTAATATGCTTACTACCCCACTCCAAAGATTAAATTGGAAGGTCTCTGTTTCTCCATTACCCATTCATCAAAAAACCTTATACCAGTGGGTTGCAATAGAGTGTATAGCTACTTTATTTTTAATGTCTATTTTATTTTTGCTTGCTCAATATATGTTGTTAAAACGTCAAACAAAACTTGAAAGACAACAAAATGAACTACAGAAAATTGAATTAGTTGGAACTTTTGCAGCGAGTACAGCACACGAAATCCGTAATCCTCTTACTGGAATTAAAGGACTCGTCGCTCTATTAAAAGAGAAATATAAAGATGAACAAGATCAGTTCTACTTTTCCGTAATTGAACAAGAAATAGAGCGAATCAATGAAATTGTAAGTGAATTTCTTATTCTAGGAAAGCCAACCGCCATCATCGAACAAACATATGATGTAAGAACAATTCTAAATGAGGTAGCATTAATTATTCAATCTGAGGCGAATTTACATAACATTGTATTCCATTTACATTTGCCAGACCATCCTGTTCATATCCGTTGTTCGAAAGACCATATGAAACAAGTGGTTTTAAACATTACCAAAAATGCAATTGAGGCCATGACTTCTAATGATACACTAACCATTGTAGTAAAAAACAATGAAACACACGCACAACTGCATATTACAGATACTGGAAAAGGGATTCCGCAACATATTCAAAAACACCTCTTTCATCCGTTCTTTACTAATAAAGATACTGGAACAGGTCTTGGACTTGTCATATGTAAACGAATTGTAGAGATGTATAATGGGCATATTTTTATCGACAGTACAGAAAATGAAGGAACGACAGTTCATATCGAAATTCCGTTACACATAGTATAATTATCCTTATCCTATAAGGGTAATTATACTTATTTCATAAAACCAGCCACAAGCATTCGCCAAAAATTATTTGATTTTCCTTCATACCCGATTTGGAAAATAGGTATTTTTATAATTGAAAACCATTTCGGTGTTTGTTTTTCTTTATAACATTGATATTGTAAAATAAGCTTGTCCAATTCTTGACTAACTTGAATTGTCTCCCTACTATTTAGCCCACTTGTTAATCCTAGTTGAATCATTTCTTCACGTTTCATATGAATATCACGTGAAAGCTTTTCTAATGTGTACTTCCTTTTTACAGTAAACATCCATATCCCCCTTATTATACTTCCATGCTCTTAACTTCACTTCTCCATTGACTTTTTTTAACTACTTAATCATATGCAAATTTGAAGAATCAGAAAATTTAACATTTTCTCCCTGTAATTTACAAATCTTTACCCTCACTTTGAGAATTATTACAAATTATTCTATCTTTGTAAATACATTCGCAATAATAGACATTTTTTTCATCTTCTTTTTTTATAAATTCTACGTAAACCGGGGATTCTTAATTTTCCACCTACTTTTCTTCGACATTTTTTGTTTAATTTATATAAAAAAGCAAAACATAATGATGATTGATAAAGTGAAACTTTAATCAGTGTTTTTTTGTTCAGCCCCCACTGATAATTAGCATTCACCAATCGGGTAGGCAGTGAATCTCCCACCTATCCAGCCCAATGTTGAGGTGGGAGTCTTACTACCCACAAATAGCAGGATAACAATAGAAAGGAAATATTTATATGCGAAAATATACGATTGCATTATTCATCATTGTTTTGTTTTTACCGTCTTTCTTATTTCCTATTCAAGCAAATGCTCATACGAATAAAGTTGCTATTGTCATTGATGATTTCGGTAATAATATGAAGGGGACTAATCAAATGTTATCACTTCCCATTCCACTCACTGTTGCTGTTATGCCTTTTCTTCCTTCCACAAAAGAAGACGCAATAGCTGCCCATAAGAAAGGCCATGAAGTTATTATACATATGCCAATGGAACCTATAAAAGGTAAAAAAGAATGGCTTGGGCCGAAAGCAATTACAACTGATTTAAGCGATGAAGAAATAAACAACCGACTTGAACAAGCCATTCAAGAAGTACCGCATGCAATTGGAATGAACAATCATATGGGGTCAAAAGTAACAGCGGATGAAAGAATTGTTCGCCTTATACTTGCTGCTTGTAAAAAACACGGTTTATTTTACTTAGATAGTAAAACGAATCCTAATAGTGTCGTCCCAAAAATCGGAAAAGAATTAGGAGTTCCTATTATTGAAAACCAACTATTTTTTGATGATGTGTATACAGCAGGACATATTTCAAAACAAGCCCAATTACTCATCAAAAAAATTCAAGAAAAACCTATTATGGTAGCTATCGGGCATGTGGGCCCCCCAGGTGAAATTACATCACGCGTTATTGAAACTTCTATCCCTAAAATTCGTGAGCATGCAGACTTTATTTTCTTATCTGATCTAGCATTATCCCCGCCTCCTGTTTCAAAATAAAGTTCATTACTCACATATAATCAGCCCTCACCAATTGGGCTTTTACAGGTAACACCCGCCCACCTAACTTCTTTGCTTTCACCAAATTTTGAGGCGTGGATTTTACTACCCACAAATAGTGGGACAAAAAAGTACCTATCTATATATAACAGATAGGTACTTTTCTTTTTAACTTAAATATAATCTACGTGACTCACTCTGAATCCTTTTTTCTCTATTTTTCCGATTAATTGCTTTAATTTTGTTTCATCTAACTCATCTGATATATTTACAATAACGCGGCGGATATATTGATCACCGTTATCTAGCGTAAATAGGCCACCGATATTATATGCTTTTAACAATGTCCCAAGCTCTTTAATCGTTCCCTTACAATCTTGTGTTGCAATTGTTAATATATAACCACCTGTTCGCATACCAAATGAATCTTCAATAACATCAAATATATTCGAATGCGTTAACATACCGACAAATTCATTATAATCATTTAGCACGGCTAAAAACGGAAGCCGACGAATTACATAAAAGGCTCTGAAGAAGGAATCCTTTTCAAAAATAAATGCATTGGAATCGCCGAGCATATCCCCTGCACTTACATGCTCTAATCCGCTATTGCATTTTTTTTCTAATAAATCTACTTTATAAATAATCCCCGTGAATTTCTTCTCATCTTCTGCTAATACCGGGATGGCTCGAAATCCCGTTTCGTTCATCATTTGCAGTGCCTCTTCACCAGAATCATTTATTTTGCAAAATGTTACTTGCTGCTTTGGCAGAAAATGATATTTAACTCGCAAAATATGTTCCTCCTTACATGTCAACATGTAATCTATATATAATAAGGAGACCTATATTTTATGAGTGAAATTATTTTTAAAACGCTTTCATTTATTTATTAACTTGTAGCTATATCACATCCATTTTTATATAACAGAGCTCCTTGCCCCCTTAATCATTAATAACTTTACATGATAGTTCATTAAATATTCTATACCCTCTAGCCATTTTTTCGCCTCTTCTGGCGTTTTTCCCCACACAATCATGCCGTAATTATGAACAAGAACTACTCCTCCACCTTCAATGAAATTCGGAACATTCCTTTCTAATAAATCAGCGAATTTTTTTTCATCTTCTACAATTGGAATTGTCATTTCTGTTATACCTTCTTTTCCGAAAACACGCTCCACACTGCGTTTATCGAACGTTACTTCTCCTTCTTCCCCATATAACTCTGATATTAAATGACTATCTACAGTCTGCACTTGTAAAATACATCCTGCACTACTTTTTTTATAAATATCCGCATGCATAAATGACTCTGCAGCTGGTTTTTCTTCATTTTCAAATACTGACTCGCACATGCAATTTACGACAATAAAATCTTCTTCCGAAAATAGCCCTTTATCTCTTCCTTCAACATTTACTAAGAATGTTAACGGCTCTTTTGACGTACATAGCGATAAGCTAATTTTGGTACCATAAAACCAATCACGAAGTGCCAATTCAGATTTCACATCTTTTAATTCATTCCATTTCTTCAGAAAAAATAACATTTCGTCACCCCCGGCATAATATTCATATAAGGTTCGAATCCTTTCTATGTAAAAGGAATATTTTTTGATTATTCTAAAAATTAATTGAATTATCACATGAGAACGCTTTTTTGTCAATATAGTTTCGTGGTTCTTCTTTAAAATAGGCTATTCATATGTCTATACTCCTATCTATTTCCTATTTCATTTTGTACATAAAAATACGCTACTCTTTAATTAAAGAATAGCGTATTTTCCTCATTTTTTATTCCGCATTAACGGGCAGCCCGATTAGTGAGGGCTAATAATCAGTGGGGAATGAACAAAACCCCCACTGATTAAAGTTTCACTTTATTTCTTTATTGCATTATATAAAAACCGTGCATATTGTTCACGTGTTACGAAATTATCTCCTAAAAAATTCCCTTCCCCATCGCCTTTTGATATTTTATTATCCACTAAAGCTTTCACATATCCTTTCGCCCAATGGTCATTTGGTATATCTTTAAAATTCTCTGCACTATTTTCATTTTCTTTTAACTGAAATACTCTTTGTAATACTACTGACATTTCATATCGAGTTAATACTCCATCTGGACGGAACATACCATTTCCATAGCCTGTCATAATTCCAGCTTGAACCACTGCATCAATAGCCGTTTCATACATATTTCCTTTCGTATCTGTAAATGCCGTTTTTGGTACTAGATTATTTTCTAATTTTAAATACCTTTGTATTAGAAGAGCTACTTGTCCACGAGTAATGTTATCACCAAATCCAAATTCACCATTTCCATAGCCTATAAATAATTTTTCTTTCGCTAAGTAATTAATTGCTTCTTCTGACCAATGTCCCTTTGGTACATCTTTAAATTCTACCACTTCTGTTTTCTCATCTTCTTTAGACGTATTACCGTCTTTACTTTCTACTACATTTTGAATAACAGACCCTGTAAAGAAAATTCCTGTATCCGCGAATGGATCTTTCACACCAAATTCATATATTTTCTCACCTGGTGTACTCCATTTCACTACACCATTACTATACGTACCGTTATCGCTCTTCAGACGGATTTTCGTAGAAACCTCACCATCTTTTTCATATATAGGTACTTTTACTTCTTTATTTACTTCTGTTTCCTCTAAAAATACTTTTTGATTTTGGACATTAATATAAGCCGTCTTACTTAGTTCTATAACTGGTCGGACATCACGGATTTCATTTGCAACAAAACTTAGAAATACTAATTTTTTCAAATTACTAACTGGTGATAAGTCTGAAATATAATTCGCTTCTAAATCAAGCTTTTGTAAGTTTACTAAACTTGATAATGGCGTAATATCCTTTAACTCATTGTTAGGTAAGTGTAATTGTTTTAACTGTGTCATCTTACTTAGAGGAGTAACATCTTTTATTTCATTTTTCCCGATCCACAATTCTTCTAATTGCTTCATTTGCTCAATGCCGGATAAATCTTTAACTTTATTACGTGTTAATACTAAGTCTGTTAAAGGTAATGAATATAACGCTTTAATATCTTCAATTTGATTACCTGCTAAAGTTAAGTATGTTACATTTTTCAAAGCGCTTAATGGAGCAACGTTCGTAATTTTATTATTTGCTAAATTCAAGTAATCTAGTTGTTCCATTTTCGCTAATGCTGTTACATCTTCTATTTGGTTGCCTGATAGAAATAAACTTTTTACATTTTTCATTTCAGTTAGTGGTGCAACGTTTGTAATTTTATTATTACTTAAATCAAGAGATTCTAAATTATCCATCTTAACAAGTGGCGTTACATCTGAAAATTCATTACCACGCAAAGCTAAATGACTTAATTGCTTTAAGTTCGCAAAGAACGACGGATCTTTTATCTTCGCATTCGCAACTGTTAAAGATTTTAAATTTGGCATATATTTTAATGCACTATAATCAAGTATCTCATTCGTATTTAAAAACAAATCCTTTACTTGTAATAACTCTTCTTTCGTAATTGGTGTATTTAAATCTTTTCTATTAAATACTTTTTTATTCACAAGTTCTCTTAATTTGTTATCTGTTATCATATTTTGATTATCAACTGGATTATCCGTTTCCGTATTGCCTGAATTAGAGTTATCATCTGGTTTCTCTGTTTCTTTGTTACCTACAGTTGGATCTTTAATTTCAAATTGAACTTGATATTTGTGATCATATCCAATAGCTGGAATAAGTATATGCATTTGCATATTGTGCTTCTTCTCAAACTCACCAATTTCAAATTGAACTACTTTCGTTCCATTCTTCCTCTTATCTTCTGACAAAACCTTCACATCATGAAATACACCAGGCTGGTTTCTATCTTCTATTCTAAGATATTGAAAATAATCACTATCTTGCATTGTTACAGTGACAATTTTTTTGCCAGCTGCAATCGTTACTTTAGGATCTTTTATATATTGAGAAACCATAGATGGCTCATCTTTTTGGTCCTTATATATTTTAATCTCAGTATCATACGTGCGATCACTCGCTGCTGCTACCGATTGATTTGCTTCAACTTTTAATGCCGCTAATGCTGGAGTAGAGTAAGTAGCAAATGGAATTGCTAATGTTGTCGCTACTACTAGCGCCTTCATGTAATTTTTTTTCAAAATAATATCCCCTATCATATATAATCTTTACAATTGATAAGTATTATCAATTGTCCACAAATAAATGATAATGAATATCATTATCATTGTCAATGAGAATATTACATTAAATTTATATTTTTAAAGATAAAAAATAAAAAAGCCCTTTATTCAAAGGGCTTTTTTACCTATCGTATGAAGAATTTCACTTTTTTCCTTCTCATTGATGACACCGATTTTTTGCAAAATATTCGCGTACAATACAAGTTTATTATATATTCGTTCTGACATGTTCTCCCTTCTTTCCTTCGACCAACTTTTTTTGTATTGGTAAATTATATGAAAGAGGTGAGAAAATGTGTCCACTTTTTGCATAACTGCAAATCTTTTATTTTACGATTTACAGATAATAAAACTCCCTCCTAAAAATTAGGCGGGAGTTTATGTGCTTTCACTGTATTTAACAAACTGTCCACTGAATATTATGCTTCTTAAGTTCTTCTTCAAAGCTATATGGCATTTTTTTATCACAAATTACGTGTTGAATACGCGAAATTGCTGCTATACGATAATTCCCTTTCACGCCTACCTTCGTATGATCACATAAAATATATGTTTTCTCAGCTAATTTCATCATCGCCTCTGACAATTTCGCTTTCTCTAATTCAAAGCTGGAAACTCCAAAACTAGGTAATAACCCATCAATCGAAACGAACGCTTTATGAAAATGAAATTGCTGTATGACTTGCTGAGAAATAGACCCTGATACACGCGAATGCTTTGGAGATACTTTTCCACCTATAAACAAAACTTCACCGTGAAACATCTTTTTATTAATAGAAGAAATTAATTGTGTTGCGACTGGAAATGAACTTGTTACAATCGTTAAGTTTTTACGATGAACAAGGTATGGAACCATTTGAAGCGGTGTACTTCCATCATCAATTGCAATGACATCACCGTCTTCTACAAATGTCGCTGCTTTATAACCAATTCTTTTCTTCTCTTCTATATGTAGCATTTCTCTTTCTAACATTGGTGCCTCTACTCCAGCGCCTGGAAGTTGAACAGCTCCACCATACACTTTTTTCAGCTTCTTTTCACGATCTAATTCTTCTAAATATCGACGAATCGTTTCTGTTGATACAGCAAATTCTCTCGCTAATTCTGAAACCTTTACTTTCCCTTTAAATTCTACCTTTTCAAGAATGGTTCGCTTTCTTTCTTCTCCTACTACAGACATAGCTTCACCTCATTTATATCTCCCTTATAAACGTCCTTACTTATACAAAGCTATAATTTTCTTTATAAGTAGAAACTTCTTCATGAATATGAATACCGCGCTTTGCTAGCTCATCAAAAATCAATTGTGGATTTTCAAAGGCTTCTTCAGGCGTAACAACACCCACCCTATTTACATTTCCATTTGCAATTAACTCTGCAGCAATCCCAAATGGAATACCGACGTTTCTCGTATACGCTCTTAATTTTTCCCATCCTACAACAGAACCATCAGATAACGGATGTGTATGATATAACACATGTCTTTGCTTCTCATTATTTTTCATACCTATTACTTCTACATGAAGTGCATAACCATAAAGCTCTGTTTCTTGCCCTTCTTTCGATTGCAATAAATACTGTGAAATACAATCCATAATGCCTATTTCTTTCCCGTTTATTTCAATCTGATCATTACGCAATATGCCGTAATCATATAAAGCACGTACAAGTTGCATATTTTGCTGTGGCCAAGTTCCTCTCGTCTCTATCAGTTTGACACCTTTATTTTCTAATGCCTTTGCTAGCGTAATCGTTTCAGAATGCGGAATGATATACTGCGTTGCCTTACCATAAGGCTCTGGCAATTCTATTTCTCTCGGACGCGCAAACGGAGGTACTTGCTTAAATTCACCATCTTCATACACTGTACGCGATGGTAAATATGGATCATATTCATATGTCGTTGTCTCTGTAATTGATGCAGAAAAAGCAATCGGACGATACGAACCGTGACTTACACGGACAGACTCTACAGTATTCAATTGATTTGCTGCATGCATTGCCATCATTTGCGTTACACCCGGCGTCATGCCAAATCCAGGTAAACATATCTTTTCATTTTCAACAAATATAGCATGCGATTCATTTTCTTCACCAAATCCATTTAAGTTCACACCGTGACATCCTGCTTCTGCAATACAGCGGGTCGACAATCTGTTTAACTTTATCGTCGTACCGTCCATTACAATGTCATAACCAATCATTTTTGCAACCGTATCCTCGTGATCCGTTACATCTACTTTTACAAAATCAACACGAGGGTCGTTGAGCCATTCTACTACTTTACGGCCCTCTACCTCGTTAAAATCAGCTACTGTAATTGTCTCAAAAGATGAAAATTGAACTAAATCCAAAATAGCTTCGCGACAAATTTTACCTGCTCCACCTAAGCAAAACACTTTCACCCAATAACAGCTCCTTTAGCAATACTATCAACTAAGCGATTAATATCTTGTTCATGTACATCACCGATATTTCCAATGCGGAACGTATCTACTTTCGAAATTTTCCCAGGGTAAATAACAAATCCATAACGCTTTAATTCGTTATATAACTGTTGAAACTCGAATCCCTCTTTTGGATAAATGAAAGATGTAATAATAGGAGATTGGTATTCCTCATCTACTAGTGGCTTAAATCCGATTTCTCCCATTCTATTTACTAGTAGTTTTTGATTGTTGTAATATCGATTGTAACGCGCTCTTACTCCTCCCTCTTTTTCTAGTTCAAGTAGTGCTTGATAAAAAGCATGTACAACATGTGTAGGTGAAGTAAAACGCCATTTCCCATTTTGTTTTTCCATCGTTTCCCATTGATCATATAAATCAAGAGATAAAGAGCGTCCTTGCCCTTTACACTTCAATAATTCATCACGTTTTGCGATTACAAATCCGAATCCAGGAACCCCTTGAATACACTTATTCGCACTACTAATTAAAAAATCAATTTGTAAATCAGCAATGTCTATTTCAATCCCGCCGAAACTACTCATCGCATCAACAATTGTAACCTTTCCATACTGTTTTCCTAATTTACATACATCTACAATTGGATTTATAATGCCTGTCGTCGTTTCGCAATGAACAACTGCAATATGCGTAATCTCTTTATCTTCTTGCAATAACTTCTCTACTTCTACAATATTAGTAGGTTCCCACTCTTCTGTTTGACTGACCACTACATCAATCTGTAACATCTCTGCCATTTGCACAATGCGCTTACCGTACGCACCATTTGTACAAACGAGAATCTTCCCATTTGCCGGAATAACAGAACCAATTACTGCTTCAACTGAAAACGTACCGCTTCCTTGCATTAACACTGTTGTATATTTCTCTTCTTCCTTCGTCGCTAACGATACAAGTTTAGCTCTTACTTCTTGCACCATCGTATTATATTCATCATCCCACGTACACCAATCGTATAGCATAACTTCTTTTACTGATTTTGTTGTCGTTAATGGTCCTGGTGTTAATAATAAGTAGTGATTTTCAGTCATGATCCTATTCCCCTTTTATGAAATAATAAGTTCTTGTTTCTCGATATGTTCCATTACGCTTTCGAGTTCCTGCATCGTTTCTATCGTAAAGTGCGCCCCATTTTCAACGAAACGATTGCGAACTACTTCTATTTTTTCACGAAGTTCTACCGAATCCATATTCTCCACTTCTTCTTCCGTTAAACCGAGCTCGCTACTGCCAAGAATTACACCAACTGTCCACATTCCAGCATTTCTACCTTCTTTCATATCTGATACTGTGTCCCCAACTTTTATCATATGGTTCATCGGATACACACCAAGTTCCATTGCATTTTTATAGCACATCCATGGATATGGACGGCCTGCTGGAACATCATCTGGCGTAACAAGAAAATCAGGTTTATATCCTTGTAACGCTGCTTCCTTTGCTACAATATCCATCATTTCTCTCGTATAACCAGTCGTTGAACCAATTTTAATTCCTCTTTCACGTAAAGAAGCAATCACTTCTTTTACTCCATTAATCGGCGAAGCATAGCGCGGTAAAATAGCGAAGAGAATCTCTTCAAATTCTTCATACATCTCCTGAATGTCTGCTTCTGTTGGTAATTGTCGGAAAACACGATTCCACTCACTCGCAATACGAGGCATCTCAGTAAGTGCCCTTACATGATCTATTTTTAATAACCCCATTGGCTTACGAGCTTCTTCTGCTGTAATTGCTACACCCCGTTTATGAAAAATCTCCATGAATACTTCTAGTGGTGCAAAACATCCGTAATCAACTGTTGTCCCTGCCCAATCAAAAATAACTGCTTCAATTTTCATTCTGTCCATCACCTTTCTTACTTATCTTTTTTGCCATTGTGAAGTTCGGTTACGAAGTGCTTTCGTTCCCCATTCATATACAACTCTTACTACAATATTTGTAACAACAATAAGCACACTCATTGCAGCTGCTGGCGCCACATTTCCTGCATCATCCATATTTACGATTGATACGGCAGCTAGTTTAAAATCAGCTGCATATAGGAATACAACTGCCGATACAGTTACCATTGAATTTACGAAGTAGTACATTACCATTTCTAAAATTGCTGGTAAACACATTGGTACCGTTACTCTAAAGAATGTTTTATAAAACGGAATACCCATCGACTGTGAAACAAGCTCAAACTCTCGATCTAATTTCTTTAAAGCAGTCGTTGCCGTGACAAATGTTACAGAATAAAAATGAATGATATTTACTAGTACTAACACAGCGATTGTTCCGTATAAAGAATGAAACGGGTTCGTTACTGATAGTCCCAAAATTTGAATCGTTGGTTGACTAAAGAAAAAGACATATCCTAATCCGAGTACTAAACCTGGTATGGCTAAAGGAACGATAGAGAAAAAGTAACCTGTTTTTCGGAAGAATTGTAGCTGGTCTATTTTCTCAATTGCATATGCAAATACAAATGTTAAAATCGCCCCAATAACTGCTGTAACTGCTGAAACAATTACGCTATTTTTAAATGCTTCAAGTCCATCTCCTGTTAAACTCGAAAAATTAAAATGCTCAAATGTAAAACTCATATTATATGGCCATACTTTCACACTTGCAGCAATACCAACTGCCACAAATAACAGAATGATCATAAATGTAATCACACTACAGTATATGAATGAGATGACATCTCTTTTCTTATTAGCTATTATTCTGTATGGTACTGCTTTTGAAGATAAGAAATTCGCCTGCTTTCTTTGCGTAATACGATCAACTGCAAATGCGAATATAGCTGGGATTAATAAAATCATTCCAACTGTTGCACCCATCGACATATTTTGCTGTCCAATTACTTGTTTGTATACGTCAGTAGCAAGCACATTATATTGTCCACCAACAATTTTTGGTGCCCCAAAATCAGTGAAACTAAGTGTAAACACAACAAACATTGCACTAATTAATCCGTACTTTACACTAGGTAAAGTAACCGTGAAAAATTGTTTTGTTTTACTCGCCCCTAGCATATTAGAAGCTTCATATAAACGATAATCGGATCCTTGAAAGGCAATTAGTAATATGAGAAAGGCTTGCGGAAATGTATACATAACTTCAGCTATTACAATTCCTACTGGTCCATATAAAGGGATTTGTATACCTTCAAATAACCCAAACATTCCTTTCGTTACTAGCCCTTGATTACCAAATAAATATGTAAGTGCTATACCGTGCATCATCGTTGGTGCAAACAATGGTAATAACGCTACATACTGAAATACACGCTTTCCAAAAACATTCGTACGGGCAATTGCATATGCGTAAACGAATGCAATTGAAACTGAAATAATTGTTGTTGCGCCCGAAATCCATACCGTATTTTGTAAAGACTGAACTAAAGTCGGTGTTGTGAAATATTTACTGAAATTCGCTAAACCAATGAAAACTCCATCTTTATTATAAAAAGCTTGTGTAAATAGTTGTAATAGTGGTAATACAAGTATGATAAGGAAGGAAAGAATCATACCGATAATTACAAGCCTTTGGATCCATTCCTCTTTCCCTATACTTCTCTTAATCTTTTTTTTCGCACTTTCTACCTTGTAGTTTTCTAACATCTCCATCTATACAATGACCTTCTTTCCATATGACAACATATGATTTTCTGAGAAAGAGATTTGAATCGGCTTTCCTTTTCTAATATCAGCTACTTCTGATGCTAATATATCCACTACAATTTTCTCATTATAAAGGTGTGTGTTTTCTTCTACGACTCGCACTTCCGTTCGATATACAGATCCACGAAATTCCATACTTTCCACAACTGTTTTAATACCGTCCTTTTGTACAATTGTTACATGTTCAGGACGAATTGCATGCTCTTCGTTATTTTTCGAAAAGAAATTAATAGAACCAATAAAATCTGCCACAAACGGATTGGCTGGTCTTTGATAAATCTCCTGTGGTGTTCCAATCTGCATAATTTCCGCATGATTCATTACAACAATTTTATCAGCCATCGTTAATGCCTCTTCTTGATCATGCGTGACCATAATAGTTGTTACTCCTACTTTCTCTTGCAAATCACGCATTTCTCTACGTAACTTTTCACGTACTTTCGCATCTAAAGCAGATAACGGCTCATCGAGTAACAAAATATCTGGAGACAGAGCGAGCGCACGTGCAAGTGCCACTCGCTGCTGTTGTCCACCAGACATTTGAGCAGGATATTTATCTTTTACATTCAGCAAATCTACAAGTTTTAACGCCTCTAGCGCTTTCTCTTTTACTTCTGCTTTTCCATATTTTTTTGTCTTTAAGCCGTATTCAATATTTTCAAGTGCTGTTAAATTCGGAAATAATGCATACGATTGAAACACCATTCCGAAGTTTCTCTTTCCAGGAGGTAATGCTGTAATATCTTTTCCATTCACAGCTATACTACCTGTTGTTGCCTCTTCTAGCCCTGCTAAAATTCGAAGCAATGTCGTTTTCCCACAACCACTTGGGCCTAATAAACATACAAACTCATTTTTGTTCACAGTAAAAGAAATATCTTTTAACGCTGTAAATACATCAAACTGTTTTTGAATGTGTTGAATTGATAAATATTCGCTCATTTTTTCTCTCTCCCACTCACTTACTTTTTCGGTTCTGCTTTTTGGCCAAACTCTTTTTCCCATTTTTCTAAAATTTTGTCACGATTTTCTGCTGCCCACTTAAAGTCATTCTTTTTGTATAACTTTTCTGTTACATCTTTAGGGAATCCATCTGGAAGTTTATAATCATTTTTAATTGTCGCAAATCCATTTTTCTCGAAGTATAACTTCATTACATCATCAGTAATCGCCCAATCTAAAAATGCTTGCGCTAATTTTTCATTTTTTGCATTATCTTTTTTAATAAGTGCGTTCGCTTCTACTTCCCAACCTAATCCTTCTTTCGGCAATACAACTTCAACTGGTGCACCTTTTTGTTTCTCTTTCAAAGCACTATAAACCATTGATACGCCAACTGGATATTCACCCGCTCCTGCTAATTTTGCTGGTTTTGATCCTGAATGCGTATAACTTGCCATATTATCATGAAGTTTCTTCATGTAATCCCAGCCTTTATCTTCACCCATGATTTGTAGCCATGCAGAAACTGTTAAAAATCCTGTTCCAGATGATGCTGGATGTGGCATAACAAGTGTTCCTTTATACTCTGGTTTCGTTAAATCTTCATATGATTCTGGCATCGGTAAATTTTTCTTCTTTAACTCTTCTTTATTTACAGCAATCCCCGTCATAAATGCAGTATTTCCTACCCATTTTTCAGGTTGCTTATCATCTTTAAATTGTGGAAGAACACGATCTGCTCCTTTTGGAGAGTATCCTTTTAACATATCTTTTTTATCTAAAGCTAATAGACTTGATGCCGCAGTTCCCCATACAACATCGGCTTGTGTATTTTTCCCTTCAGCTAGTAATTTCGCAGTAATAACTCCTGTTGAATCACGTACAATGTTCAATTTCACATCAGGATATTTCTTTTTAAAGGAATCAAGATAAATTGGTACAAGCTCTTCTTCAATTGCTGTGTAAACAGTTAATGATCCAGATAATTTGTCATCTTTCACTTTCGCTCCAGCACTTTCTTCCTTCTTTGCACCACACCCCATTAATAACGAAAATACCATTCCAGTCGCTACAGCTTTAAAGATTGTTTTTTTCACTGTTTCTCTCTCCTTTTACAAATCTTATGTACAACTCAAATATAAACAACTAGTGTAAAAGCAGTATTAAACCAACATTAATCTTTTGTTTGTTGTTTGTTTTTGTGTAATACGTTGCTACTTCTATGTTTTTTCGCATTTTTCTGCTAATAGAAAACACTAAATTTACAAATAATTAAAAAAACCTTTATAATCCCACAAAAAAATGAGGCGTTTGTAAAAAACGCCTCATTTTTGTTTCCCTTTTTTTGAATTACGATTCGCATGCTTTGCGCTATTTTCTCCTTCATACTCTAATGCAAATTCTGCATCTGGTAAGCTTTCTTTCGGAGTTTTATTATTATTGATTGCCGCATTTTGTTTCACTTTTCTTTTTACCAATACATTCACCTGCTCTCAAGAAATCACTTTCTACTCTAGTTTGAAACAACTTAAAATAATTATTACTGGCAAGTGTTAACAAGTACATAAGAGGCGTTAGATGGAAATACTACATATGAAGAAATCATTATAAAAAGGAGCGATAATTTTGAAGAAAAAAGAAAAGATTCAATCACCCATTTTAGACGAAACGCTCCCGCATCAAATGAATTTTCCATCTTTTAAAGGAACAGGAAAAACGATGCAACAACCTTTTGTGAATCAATATAATGTTGTAATTGGAGACAGTAAATATAATTCCGAGAACAGTCCGCTTAACAATTGGAGTGATGAAGTAGATCCTGCCATTATGGCTGGCGATGAGTGGATCCATCCGACAAATGATATTGGGTGGATTTCAGAAGAAAATCAAGAGTTACTAAAAAACGAAGTGGATAATAAAAATGAAGCTTTTATGCATCCACAATTTGGCATTAACGACTAAAAAACCATTCTACCTAACGTAGGTAGAATGGTTTCATACTATCCAATAATAATCCGCTCTTTCGGGTATTTATAGCGAGGTGGTTGTTCCCTTCCACCACTAGCTAAAATAAATGTTAAAATACCAACGCGTCCGATAAACATAAGCACAATAAGTACAAGTTTCCCAACAGTTGTTAAATCAGGCGTAACACCTGTTGATAGTCCCGTCGTTCCGAAAGCAGAACAAACTTCAACAATTAAGCTCATAAGCGGTACATTTTCCGTAATAGATAAAATGAATAGCGCAGTAGCACATAACAAAATCCCCATCGTCATAACGACAGATGCTTTCAGTACATCCTCTTCATGTAGCTGACGTTTGAAGACTCTAACTGTTCTACCGCCCCTTGCAAAGGTGTATAGTGACAATATACTAACAGCAAATGTAGTTGTACGTATTCCGCCCCCAACCGAACTTGGAGATGCCCCTATAAACATTAATATACTCATAAATAAAAGCGTCGGTTGTGATAATTCACGTATATCCATTGTTGCAAGTCCACCACTTCGCGTCGTCACAGATTGGAATAATGTATAAAATACAGTTTCATGCCATGACTTTCCTACTAAAAAATGATTTCTCTCCAGTAAAAAAATCATAATTGTACCAACAACAACAAGTGCAAAAAATGTTGTTGTCGTCAATTTTGTAAATAATGAAAAACGGAATAATTGTTGTCTCCTTTTACTAAGGAATTGTTTCACTTCCATTAGCACAGGGAAACCAATCGCTCCTAAAATAATTAGTAACATATGAATCATTTGAACAATATAATCTTTTTTATACGGAATTAATGATTGTCCTGTTAAATCAAATCCGCCGTTCGTAGTGGCACTAACAGCTGCAAAGAAACCGTGAAAATAAGCTTCTTGCCAAGTCGGAAAGTAAAGTAAAAATCTTGTCCCCAATAAGATTGCTCCAATAAGTTCTATTGAAATAATTACAATTAAAATAGAACGCATCAATTCTACGAGACCCGATAAATTTCCTTGATTATGGTCTGCCATAATTAATCTTCTTCTTTGCAAACCAATCTTTTTCCCCGTAATGATCCAAACAAATGTCCCAAGCGCCATAATTCCTAAGCCGCCTAATTGTAAAATAAGGGCTAAAACAATAATTCCTGCTGTAGTAAACGTATCTGAAATCGTAATAACAGACAGTCCCGTAACACTTACCGCACTAACCGATGTAAAAAGCGCATCTATAAATGTCCATTTCACACCAGGCTTCGTAACAAACGGTAAACTAAGCAATATCACCGATACAACTACCGCTAATAAATAAAACAAAACGATGAGTTGTACAGGACGTAATTTTTGTAAAAACTTTTTTATATCTCTCATTCCATCACTTCGCTACCTTTTTTCTATCGATTAAATAAAGAAAAATCTTTACTTTCTTTATTTGTAAATAACTGCTCAAATAATTTGGCAAAGACCATTCCATATACAGTTCCATTACCTCCATACGGCAATGCATAAAACAAATTATGTATCTTTTCGTCTTCTTTTAAAATGGGGAGACCATCATGAGTACCACCAAATGCGGCTGCCCAATAGTAGTCTGCCTGTATATTTTTATACTGCGGGAACATCTCTTTTACAATATTAATAAGGATATCACGCTTATGCAATAATTTCGTATCACCAATTGTTTGAATTTGTAGCGCTTCATCTAATCCGCCTACAATAATGCGGTTTCGATACGTTCGAAAATATAAGTAGGGCCGTGCCGTTTCCCAAATTAACGATCGCTCATGCCAGCCTTCAAATTGATCTATTTCATTTGTTACAATTGCATAAGAGGTGTCTACTGTTGTATTTTTTTCTTTCTTTCCAAAAAGCGCTTCATAACCTGTCGCCATAATAATATTCTTTGCTACAATTTGATTTCCTGTTTTCGTGTAACAAATTAAATCATTTTTGCGTTTTTTTATATGTATTGCCTCTGTATGTTCATATATATTAGCTCCCATTTGGTTTGCTTTATGCAAAAAACTATACGCTAGTAAATACGGATTCACCTCAGCATCACCTTGCGTATATAACGCTGCTTGTTTTGCAAAAGAATAACGTTTCTTAATATCAGCTTCTGTAAAATATTCAACTGGAAATCCATAATTCTGTAACGTATTATATTCCTCTTGTAAAAATGAGACATCCTCACTTTTACTTGCATAATATAAACTATTTCGCGGAATAAAATGGGGATTAATATCAAGAGTCGGTATAACCGCTTCCATTGTTCTTAGCGCTTCATAACAAAGCTTATATGCTCGTACCCCTTTTTCTTTACCAAATGTATGGATAAGAGAGGTTAACGATTTATCATGAAGAAATTGTAGTAAACCTGTATTAGCAGCTGTGCTACCACACGCAATTGCTCTTTTTTCAATAAGTGTAACACTCATGCCAATTTTCGCTAACGAATGCGCTATATGAGCACCGGCTTCGCCGCTTCCAACTACGAGCACATCACATATCATATCATTTTCTAACAGTGGATAACAAGGTACAGAAACTCCTGTATTCCAAAACAACTTACCCATCATAAGTTTCATAATTATACTCCTAAAATATAAATTTCTCCTTTCTATGTTTTGTTATTTTTCATAAAAAAATCCAACTAACATAGGCTAGTTGGATTTTTTTATTTTTAATTAGAACGCTCTTCAAGCCAATTTCCAATCGTCGGATATGTTTGTTTTACAGCTGTTCCACCGTAAACGATAGACATATGCCCTGTTGGTAAACATACATATTGTTTATCTGTGCTAGAAATATGGTCTAGTAATGCTTCTACTTGACATGGCAAAGCGATATGATCACGTTTCCCGGAAATATTTAAGACATTCGCCTTAATATTTGCAAGGTCTACCTTTTGTCCGCGAATAACGAGTTCACCCTTAACCAACTTATTATTTTGATAAAAATCACGAATCCACTGTCTGTATGATTCACCTGGGAACGGAATACCATCACCAACCCACTTTTGAACCAATCTCCAGCTTTCGACGAAGCGCTCATTCTCTGAACGATCTACTAAAGCAACATATGGACCAACAAAGTTCGTAATTGGCTTTAACATTTTGTTTCCGAAATCAATCATTTCTGGCGGAATATTTCCAAATGTATCAACCGCTTTATCTAAATTGAAGTATTTCTCATCTAATAAAGGGCCATACAATCCTGTTTCAGAGAAATCAAAAGGACTTGTCATGAAAATTAAATTACGAATTGGCATGTGCGGATGAAGTGCTGCATAAATAGAAGTTAGCGTTCCACCCATGCAATAACCAAGTAAAGAAATCTCGTCCGATTTTGCAGTTCGCATTACTTTTTTTACTGCTTTTGCAATATAATCAAACACAAAATCATCAAATTTCAAATGACTATCTTCTAAACCAAATGTGCCCCAATCAAGCATATACACATCAAAACCACGATCCACTAGATATTCCACTAAACTATTTCCAGGAGTTAAATCCATAATATATGGTTTATTAATAAGAGCATATATTAATAGAATTGGAACTCTCTGTGTTTTTTCTTGTTTTGGAATGTAGCGATAAAGCTTCGTCTTATTCTTCGTCCAAATAACCTCTTTCGGCGTTAAACCGACTTGCGGCTCTGGTTCACGTAATAAAATTTCACTCGCCCTTTTCACTCGGCGGTATGCTTTTCGGTACTCTTCTGGGTATAGCTCTAATTGCTTTTCCCATTCTGTTGCGAATGTAGTCATTTTTCTATCTCCTTTTTGGTCGATTTCCTTCTAAAAAAAGAAGTGCATTCCTGCTATGGATATGCACTTTTTTCTTACTTCATTACATATATAATCCGCCGTTAATGTTTAATTGTTGACCTGTGATATACGCACCGTCACGGCATAGGTATACTACACCTTTTGCAATTTCATCAGCTTGACCAAAACGTTTTTTCGGGATTTTTGCAACGATTTTTTGACGTACTTCTTCTGGTACTTCTGCTACCATTTCAGTATCAATAAATCCTGGGCAAATAGCGTTTACAGTGACATTTGTTTTTGCAAGTTCTAACGCTAATGATTTTGTAAATCCTAACATACCCGCTTTTGCTGCTGAGTAGTTTGTTTGGCCAAATCCACCTGCTTGACCAATAATAGAAGAAATGCTAATAATTCTTCCTTCTTCTGCTTCCGTTATGTATGGAAGAACCGCGCTTGTCGTATTAAATACGCTACTTAAATTCACGTCAATTACGCGCTCCCAATCTTCACGATTTAACTTTTTGAATGTACGATCTCTTGTAATACCAGCATTATTAACAAGAATATCAACTTTACCAAAATGATTCACAGCTTCTTCTACAAGTCGGTTTGCATCTTCTACTTTAGAAACATCCGCTTGCACTGCATAAACGTCATGTCCGTCTTTTCCTAATTCATTTACTAAATTTTCAGCTGCTTCTTTACTGCTATTATAGTTAATAACTACTTTCGCTCCCTCTTGTGCTAATGCTACTGTAATTGCTTTTCCAATTCCTTTTGCTCCACCTGTTACGATTGCTACTTTTCCATTTAATTGAACCATTTCTTTTCCCCCTTAAATGAATTTGTGAACGATTGTTATGAATCATTTTGGTACTCATACTATAGAGTCCATATATAATTATGTTTCGCTGTTTATACACGAAAAGAGATTCTCCCTCTCTCTTTTACATGTTATAAACAAGCGCTTTTATCATTTTTTATTTTCTGGTTTATTCGCAGGCTTTACCTCTTCTTTTACAGGTACTTGTAGTTTAGCTAGTACTGCATTTTGCTTTTCTAGCAATTCTAAAATTTGATCTACTTTTGTTTCAAGCGTACGAATATCTTGTTTTACTTTCGTCACATCACGCTTTAATGTAGGAGCTTGTCCTAAAGAATCTACTTTCTCCTCTAGAAACTCCTCAATGTTATCTACTTTATTTTCTAAGTTAATAACAAGCGTAGCCACTCTTGCGATATCCTCTTTCGTCGGCACATTTACTTGTTCTAAATAGTTTTTTGTCGTATCATTTAATGCTTTTTGATAAAACAAATTCAAATCTAGAACGCTGCCCATCCAAGCAGAATATTCTTCTGTTTTAATTGTTTCATTGAGCGCTTTTCCCCAAAATGTTTCGGTTTGTTCATAAGCATTTTTCCATGCTTGTAGTGGATCGAATTTTTGATCAATCACTTTACCTACACTCCTTTTTTCGTTTTTGAAACAATTCAACCTATTCACTATTTTCTAATATTCTGAATAAAACTTCAAGTCTATATTTTATTTTTTTCTATTTTCTAACAAATGTGTTGACTTTAAAAACAGATAGGTGTAAATTGCACTTATAAGCAAAAAATTCCATCTAACTGATTCATGAGGTGATGCACAATCATGCTACAAAATGAACCAGAACAACGCGAAAGTTTGGAGAGCAACCAAGCGAAACAACCAAACTCCATGCCAAAAAACTTCTTAGTTCCCTTCTTACTTCTCTGTCTAAAAGACTGGAGTCTTCATGGTTACAAACTTATTCAAATGCTAATGGATATCGGCTTTTCTTCTGTTGACCAAGGTAATGTTTATAGAACACTACGCAAGTTAGAAAAAGAAAACCTTATTTCTTCTACTTGGGATACAAGCGATGGAGGGCCAGCAAAAAGAATTTATTCTTTAACTGAATATGGAGAGCAATATTTAACAACATGTGCGACTTCTTTTGAACATTATCAAAATATGTTGCGAACGTTTTTCACGTTATACACCAATGCATTCTTTCCATTTTCTACTTCTCCAGAAAAGGATGAAAAGGATTCTTCATCTTCACCTGGTGGTACAGCAGAGTAATCTGCGTTCACAATATGCAAAAAAACATTTGGGGGTCAAACAATGGAAACTAAACCATACGAATTAGTCGATGCATTTTGGAAAAACTGGTCTCAATCACTTTCCCTTTTCTCTTCAGCTGGGAAACAGTTAGAGCAACTTACTTTAGAAACATTAAAACAACAACAAGACGCTTTGCATAAGTTAACATCAGGAGTAGATGAACTAGAAAAAGAACTACAACAACTCACTGCTCAGTTCAATAACCAATATACAGATTACGTGAAACAATTAACTGGAAACTCCTTAAATGATCAAATTAACGAGTGGCAAGACAAATGGAAAGAACTTTCTGCTCATATGCATCAGCTTACCGTTTCTCCTACAAAAACTTCTTTGTCAATTCTTACACAAACAAGCGGTCAATTTGAAGAAACAACAAAACAATTTATTGAACAACAACAATTACAACGTGAAGAGGCTCAAAAACAGTTAGAGGGTTTTTTGGAAGAGTTCAAGTCAAAACAGTTGGAACTCGCAAAAAAGTTCGAGGAAAACTCAAAAAATCTATTTACTTCCATCAAGTAAGAAAAATGTGGGAGCTAACCGCAGCACAAACAAAACTCTTTCTTCCTCCTACTACATCAAGATGGCTAACATTTTTCGATATGGAAAAGAAGGAGGACAAAATGAATCCATTTCAAGAAGCACAAACTGTTCCGGAGCTTCGCTATGATGAGATTCAAGTCGGTGATCAAGCATCCCTTACAAAAACAATTACAGATGAAGATGTTATCAATTTTGCAAAATTGACTGGAGATGTGAATCCTATTCACATTTTAGATTCTTTTGCGAAAACGACAATGTTTAAAGAACGTATTGCCCATGGTATGCTCGTTTCGAGTTTTATTTCTACCATCCTTGGAACGAAACTCCCAGGCAAAAATACGATTTATTTATCCCAAAATGTTTCATTCCGTGCCCCTGTCAAAATCGGTGATACACTTCGCGTTGTGGCAGAGGTTATTAAGAAGCGTGACGATAAAAAAATCATTACGTTGCAAACAAATATATATAATCAATCGGATGATATTGTCGTGGAAGGTACAGCGACAATACTAAAAAAAGAGTAGCAAATTTGCTACTCTTTTTTCTATCCAATAACTTCTAATCACACCGATTACTTCCGCGTATGAGCACGCCGGTTCCACATAAAATAACAGTACCAATTCAGATAAGTACTTATCTGGACTGGATTACTCATAAGGATGTGTATCATCATGGCAAAAACAAACAAATTACTAGTTCCAGGTGCTGAACAAGCACTTGATCAATTTAAATATGAAATTGCACAAGAATTCGGCGTAAGCTTAGGGTCTAATACAGCATCTCGTTCTAACGGATCAGTTGGCGGTGAAGTAACAAAACGTCTTGTTTCTTTAGCTCAACAACAATTACGTGGATAATAATATAACATATGGCTTAGAGGCAGATATTCTCTGCCTCTTTCTATTTTTCACATACATAATCGGACTTTTTCACATACTAGTAAGAGCAAACAGAAAGGAACGATATATAACATGAAACGGATTAACATTCGTATGAGTCCTCCCCGCGTTCTTACTTTGTCTTTTATCATGTTATCAATTATAGGTACATGCTTATTAAAGCTTCCAATTGCTACAACAACGTCTATTTCATGGCTCGATGCTTTATTTACAACAGTTTCTGCTTGTACGGTTACAGGGCTTGGTGTTGTGGACACTGGAAAAGTATTTACTTTGTTTGGACAATGTATCATTTTAACGCTTATACAAGTTGGCGGGCTTGGTATTATGAGCTTTGCTGTCTTAATTGCGATTATGCTCGGAAGAAAAATCGGTCTTCAAAATCGGATTTTACTGCAACAAGCATTAAATCAAACGAATATAGGCGGCGTCATCCGTCTTGCCAAAGCATTATTTTTATTCTCTTTTACAGTCGAATGTATCGCTACTTTAATTCTTTCTTTTGAGTGGGTACCAAAATACGGGGTTACCAAAGGGATCTATTATAGTTTTTTCCATTCAATCTCAGCCTTTAACAATGCTGGTTTTTCTGTGTGGAGCGATAATTTAATGTCCCATTCTCATAGCATTATTGTCAATTTCGTCATTTCCTCTCTCATCATTTTAGGTGGAATTGGTTTTACAGTGATCGTAGACATAAAAAGAAAGAAAAACTTTAAAAACCTTACACTACATTCAAAACTTATGCTCTCTTCTACTCTAATCATCAACATTATTGCTACCCTTTTTATTTTTATATTCGAGTTCCATAACTCCCTTTCTATGAGAGGGTTTACCCCATTTGAAGAAGGAATGGCCTCTTATTTCCAAGCAATTTCAACGCGAACTGCCGGTTTTAATACAGTTGATATTTCTACATTGTCAAAACCTTCCCTGCTATTAATGATGCTACTTATGTTTATTGGTGCTGGTAGTGCTTCAACGGGTGGGGGGATTAAGTTAACAACATTTTTAATCATATTTTTTGGCGTATTTAAATTTTTACAACAACAAGAAGATATTGTCGTATTTAAAAAATCCATTAAAGATACTCTCATTGTCAAATCATTAACCATTACTATTATTTCTATTTCATTTATCTTTTTTGCTATTTTAATTTTGAGTATTACTGAACGAGTTCCTCTATTGATGAGTGCTTTCGAAGTATTTTCAGCATTTGGGACTGTTGGCCTCAGTATGAACTTAACACCCCACTTAACTATAATTGGAAAAGCGATTATTATTTTTATGATGTTTTTTGGGAAAATGGGTCCTTTAACATTGGCATTTTCATTTGCTCGTAAAAAGAACCGAAAAATAAAATATCCGAATGAAGATATTTTAACAGGTTGACAACCGTATAAATTATCCATATAATGAGAATACAATAACATATCTCCAAAGGGGAGTAGCGTCCAAGAATATATCTTGGAAACAAAGTCGTCATTACGTAGAACTTAGTTCTTCCGGCTTTGTTGGCATTTTTATTACATATGTCTAGCAAGACCTTTGCCTATTAACGGCAGAGGTCTTTTTTGCATTCATTTCCAGATTCTCCCAAAGTTAATAGGCAGGAGTATGGGGAAACTAAATAGTGGGGAAATTCTTCACTTATTTAGAAGTTATAGAGATGAGAGGAGAATGTACATGGATGTATCATTATTATTGGAGTATGGTTGGGTATTACTCATCCTAATTGCACTTGAAGGGATTTTAGCGGCTGATAACGCTCTTGTTCTTGCAATTATGGTAAAACATTTACCAGAAGAAAAACGAAAGAAAGCACTATTTTACGGATTAGCGGGGGCATTCGTTTTCCGATTTGGATCGTTATTTATGATTTCGTTCTTAGTCGATGTATGGCAAGTGCAAGCAATCGGTGCCATCTACCTTATGTTTATCGCTGGTAATCACTTATTTAAAACATATGTTAAAAAGAATACAGATGAAGAAACTGAAGAAAAAGAAGCAAAGAAAAAACAAGAGAACTTTTGGTGGACTGTATTTAAAGTTGAGGTTGCTGATATCGCCTTCGCAGTTGATTCAATTTTAGCTGCTGTTGCACTAGCAATGACTTTACCAAAAACAGGACTAGGTACAATTGGTAGTCTTGATACTGGGCAATTCGTTGTTATCTTTGTAGGTGGACTTATCGGATTAATCATTATGCGATTTGCAGCAACTGCTTTCGTACAAATCTTAAAACGTAAACCAGGGCTTGAAACTGCAGCATTCTTAATTGTAGGTTGGGTTGGTGTGAAGCTAGCAGTTTATACATTAGCACATCCTGCATTAAATGTAATTCCACATTCATTCCCAGAATCCACTCCGTGGAAGCTTACATTCTGGATTGTATTAGTCGGAATCGCAGTTGGTGGTTGGTTCTTCTCAAAAGAAGTAGAAGTAAAAGTGGAAAAGAATTTAGACGAAAAAGCGCTGTAATTACAGCGCTTTTTCTTTTTCCTTTCTTCCTCGCAATGTCCAGAAAAAATTCCATTATACTACCTTTTGTAAACGTTTTCTTAATGTATGTATGTCCTTTTTGTGAAACATTGCACAAACTTATTGAAAGTAAGAACAATTCCATGTACTTTATTCATATAAGGAGTATTTATAGAAGATTTACTAAAGGAGCGTATTACTCATGCTAGAACAAGGACTAGATTATGTTGTCAAACTGGCTAAAAGCAAAAAGAAAATACTAGATACAAACCCAATGCAATATTTCATTCGTGCTGCACTTGCTGGTATTTATATCGGTTTTATTATTGTACTATGTTTTAAATTAGGTAACTTTTTTCACATTGCAGATTCACCAGCAACTTATTTAGCCGCTTCTATGTTTTTCGGGATTGCTCTCGTACTTATTATATATGGCGGTGCTGAATTGTTTACTGGGAACACAATGTACTTTACTGTCGCAACTTTAAGAAAAGAAACAACGATTTCTGATACACTTCGTAACTGGGTTGCTTGTTATGCAGGTAACTTAGCCGGCGCATTATTCTTTGCCTTACTATTTTACGCAACTGGAATTTTTGAAGCAATTGATCACGGTCACTTAATGAGTAAAGTCGTTGAAGGAAAGATGAATACACCTACGATGCAGTTATTCTTTAAAGCCATTTTATGTAACTGGCTCGTATGTCTTGCTTGCTTCTTACCTTCTCAGGTTAAAGGTGACACAGCAAAAATAATGGTCATGATGCTACTTGTTTTCACATTCTTCTTATCTGGTTACGAACATAGTATTGCAAACTTATCACTCTTTGCTTTATCTTTAGTTTCACCGCATCCTGAGACAATTTCTTTTTCAGGTGCTATTCATAACTTAATTCCTGTTACAATTGGTAACATTATTGGCGGATCAGTATTTGTCGGTATGGTATACCACTACTTAACAAAGAAAACGCCTGAAGTTCAACAGGAAGAAACTGAAATCGCAACAGCTCAACAAGAAGAGATTATTCCTTTACAAGCCCATATGAAACATTAAAAACTCCAAAGTTTTACTTTGGAGTTTTTAGCTTCCCACGTATTTAATAACAAGGTGAGGAGTAATTTCTCCTTCTTCCTTTCCCTTATCCATTCTCTGTTTCATCTTGTGCATACCGATGACATCATTCGTATGAAAGTGAATTTCATTTACATATAACCCCTCTGTACAAAAAGCTTCTACAAAATCTAGTCCATTTTTCGCTCCCCATCCCATATTAAAATCAAGAGAAAGAATATTCACATCATAATCCCGAACCATTTGCAAAGCACATTCTACTGTAGTTGCGGGCACATACCCGAACGGGCAACTTCTTTGATCATCCATATATACGTTCATTTTCGATTCCCTCTCTAATTTGAATATGCGGCCAATACATAACATATTGCCCCGAGACTAATAAAAGGACCAAATGGAATTGGCTTTCGTACTTCTATACGTTTTAATCCGATACCAATCCCGAAAAAACAAAGACTAAAACAAGATGCTAAAAATAAAACGATAAAAACTCCTTTCACTCCTACTATAAATCCAAGTAACGAAAGTAGTTTTATATCTCCTCCGCCAAGCCCTTCTGGATATATCTTTTGCATGCAATATAACAAAATAAATATAACACCACTACCAGCTATACTATCTGTCCAAGTAACTAATTGTACAAAAACACTTTCGAGAATGAGTAAAAAGGCAAACGAAATTAAAATACAATCAGGAATTAACATATATAAGTAATCTGTAACTGAAATAATAAGAAGCAGCGAAAAAAGGGATAAAATAATAATAAGCTCTCGTTCTATTCCAATCATATACACTGTAAGAAGAAATATACCCCCTGTTATACATTCAAATGCTACATACATAATTGGAATTTTCCTCTTACAATTCGTACAACAGCCTCTTTGTATATAAAATGAAATGATGGGGATTAGTTCTTTTGTCCTTAGCACATATTTGCAATAATCACAATGTGAACGCGGGGTAATAATAGAAGCACCTAATGGAACCCTCATCGCAACTAGCATAAAAAAAGAACCAAACACCATCCCTGCTAACAGTGCATATAAATAAGTGAACATCCCTTCCTCTCCTTTCCCAAAAAACATAGCAAAAAAAGGAGAGAACTTCTACTTCATATTATCCTTTATTCTACTAAAAAGCAGGCCATTTCCTGGCCTGCTTTCCCCTCTTTTATACGATGAAATAAACTGCTTTTAATGGTCCATGTACTCCGACAACAAGATTCATCTCGATGTCAGCCGAGTTACTTGGCCCTGTAATAAAGTTAATACAAGATGCCGCTGTCTCCCCATTTTCTACGCGTGAGTTCATATCCTGAACTGCTTGTGTAATACGAGGCACAAGTGTTTCACGTGGAATAATAGCAAAATATACAGTCGGTAAAAAGTGTAAAGAACGCCCTTGACCTTTATGACTTTGTACAACAATTGTACCAGATTCAGCTAATGTATAATCACTAAATGCAATACCAATATTCGCTTTTTCAGCTAAACGCATATTTTCGTCTTTTCTCTCTGGATCCCATACATTTACTTCAACATCTCGTTTTGGAAGTTCTTCTTTAAATAAAGATGTTAAACCATATGCATCAAAACGCGCATCTGCTGATAATAAAATAGGTCCCCCGCCGTTTTCCATGATTACTTTTTGAAGGTCTTCACCTAAACGGTCGTTTGTCGTTTCTACTACAGTTGTATGAATGTTTGTACATTGCTCTTTAAACACTTCTAGTAATTCTTCTTGTGAATAATCTTTTAACGTTTCTATATTCACATTACTTTTCCATACTGGACGCTCTACACCTTCTGTTTTACGCGCGCGCCCAAGTTCTTTTGCAATGTTATCTAGAAAGGCATCACGGTTTTGAATTAATCCTGTCATTATTTATCCCCGCCTTTCTTATGATCTTTATACCAATCACGGAATCGTTCTTTACTTGGAGCTGGGAATTCACGAATATCCGTCCAGTTTTTAAGTGGTCCAACACCTTTTGATACACGATTACCAGATGTAAATGGACTCATTGCCACTGGTGCCATTTTTGAACCCATTTTATATAAAGCAGCTGAAGAAGCACCCATACTAAACATTTTCATAGCCAGTTTTTCTGCAAGTGGTGCACGACCTTCTTGCTCAACGATGACTTGACGATGTTTTAATAATAAATCATGCAATGGAATTTTTACTGGACAAGCTTCTGTACATGCTCCGCATAAACTAGATGCATAAGGAAGCTCTTTGTAATCATCATATCCACCTAGAAGCGGTGTTAATACCGCACCGATTGGTCCTGAGTAAATCGATCCATATGAATGTCCACCAACGTGACGATATACAGGACATACATTAACACAAGCAGCGCAACGAATACATTGTAATACTGAACGGAATTCAGATCCAAGAATTTGAGAGCGACCATTATCAACAACAACTAAATGAAATTCTTCAGGTCCATCAACTTCTTCTTCTTGAATTGGCCCCGCTACTGTTACATAACTTGTTAATTTTTGACCTACTGCACTACGACATAGTAAACCAACTAAAACATCTAATTCTTCCATTGTCGGAACCATACGTTCCATACCCATTACCGCTATTTGTGTTTTAGGAATTGACATAACAAGATCTGCATTACCTTCATTCGTTACTAAACAAAGAGAGCCAGTATTTGCAACAGCAAAGTTACAACCAGTTACACCAATTTCTGCATCCATAAATTTCTCACGAAGTTGTTTACGAACAAACTTTGTCATTTCATACGGGTCATCAGAATTTTCATAGCCTAGCTTTTCTTTAAATACATCGCGAATTTGCGTTCTATTTTTATGAAGTGCAGGTGCAATAATATGTGAAGGTGGATCGTTATCTACTTGCAAGATATACTCTCCTAAGTCACTCTCTAACACTTCACAGCCAATCTCTTCAAGCGCATGGTTCATACTGATTTCTTCTGTTACCATCGACTTTGATTTTACTATCTTTTTTGCCTGCTTCTTTTTTGCAACGTCTTGAATATACTTTGCTGCTTCCTCTTTCGTTTTCGCAAAGTACACGTGTCCGCCTCTTTTTGATACATTTTCACTTAACTGCATTAAGTAATAATCAAGATTTTCTAACGTATGTTGACGAATTTGTTCACCTAGTTCACGCCACTCTTCCCAGTTTCCTAGTTCATCTGCGGCTTTTAAGCGATTCGTATATAAACGCGTTTGTGCAGAAGATACTGCTCCGCGCATAAACGAATCTTGAATTCCATCACCAACGCGATCATTAAATTTTTTCTCACTGATTTTCATAGACATAGCTTATGTTCCCCCTTCATGAGCGACTATTCAGTACCTCAGCAATATGCATTACTTTTACTTCTTTTCCTAAACGCTCAATACGTCCGCCAATGTTTAACAAACACCCACAATCTGCACCGATTAAATAATCTGCACCTGTTTCCATTACACTATCTACTTTTTCGTCTACCATTTGCTCAGAAATTGGAGTCATCTTAACTGAAAACGTTCCCCCAAACCCGCAACAATTTTGCACGTTTGGCAAATCTCTCACAGTTAATCCTTTTACATTTGATAATAAAATTCCTGGTGCTTCTTTTATTCCAAGCATACGTGTCATATGACATGATTTATGAATAGTAGCGACCCCTGGTAAACTTGCACCAACATCAGTAACCTTTAAAACATCCACAATAAACTGTGTAAATTCATAAGTTTTATCAGCAACTTTTTGTGCACGTTTAGCCCACTTTGGATCATCTTTGAAAACATGTGGATACTCATGAAACATTGTCGCACAAGAACCAGATGGCGTAACAATATATTCTGCATCTTCGAAAGTTTCAATCATATGTTTCATTGCTTCTTTTGCTGCTTCTACATGGCCGCTATTATAAGCAGGCTGACCACAACAAACTTGCGCTTCTGGAAATTCAATTTCACAACCTAAACGCTCCAACACTTCAACCGTTGCTTTACCGACATTTGTTTCAAACATATCGACTAAACAAGTAACAAATAAAGTAACTTTCATAACTATTACTCCCCCTTTTTACAACTCCACCAACAAACATATGGTCATCAGATGACTTAGCAGAGAAGAAATAGGCTCAACCATGGCCTATCCTCTCCCTCTTCTAAAGAAAACGCTTACTTAATCTTTCTCTATTTTATCAGAAAATTAAACTTTTAAAAGATTAAATTACGAATTTATATCGTTTTTACCTGTGACAATATGTTCTACATTTGTTAAGTGATCTAGCATTGCTTGCTGCGCTAATTCTACATCTTGTTTTAACACCGCATCATATATAACTTGATGCTCTTCTATAAGTCGTTCTGATGTCGTTTGTTCACCATATAAAATAATGCGTCTTGATTCACCAATCGTTTCAGCAATCATCTCTGAAACATGATTCATGAGTTCAAGCAAAATGCTATTATGCGAAGACTCTGCAATTCCCATATGAAATTGAAAATCGGCTTTTTCGCCAGCCTTTTCATCTCCAATGCTCTTTGCCATTTCATCTAACCAATGTTTCATATTTTGTAAATTATCTTCCGTACGTTTTGCCGCCGCTACTCGAACTGCCCCCACTTCAAGCACCTTTCGTACTTCTAATAAATTCAAAATATCTTCTTTCTTCATTAATAATCTATTGTTTAATGATTTCGTTAATGAAGAAGAATCGAAGTTCTTCACATATGTACCTTCTCCTTGTTTCATCTCAATTAAGCCCATCGCTCTTAGCGCACTTAGCGCTTCACGAACAGCAGATCTGCCAACTTGAAACTGCTCAGCTAATTGATGCACAGGGAGTAGTTTGTCACCAGGTTTTAACGTACCATTTTTAATCATTGTTAAAATAGCTTCAGATACTTCTTCGTAAATTTTTTTCGGTTTAATAGATTTGTACTCCAGTTAAATCACCTCAGTATCTTCCAAACAACAATTGAAACGATTTATAAGAACTTTGCATCATAACTATTTTAGACCGAATTGATAAGAAGTACAAATGTTTTGTTCATAAAATAGTCAAATTTTCGATATTTATTACATATTAATTTATATTTTTACGTATAAAGTGAAACTTTAATCAGTGAGGGTTTTGTTCATCCCCCACTGATTATTAGCCCTCACCAATCGGGCTTTTACGGGCAGCAGTGCCTCCACCTAACTTCTTTGCTTCCGCTGAATTTTGAGGTGAGGGTCTTACTGACCGGAGAATAGCGGGATAAATATTTTCTTCAATATAAAGAACATGCCCTAAAAATTAGAACATGCCCCCTCATCCTGTACATTCAGTTTAATAATAACCGTTGTTCCCTTATCTTTTTCACTTTCAATTTTCCACTGTCCACCATGTATATGAACAATTTGTTTCACAATAGCAAGGCCTAAACCTGTTCCACCATGTTGACGACTTCTCGCTTTATCAACTCGGTAAAAGCGTTCCCCAAGATTCTCCAAATGCTCTATATCAATGCCAATTCCTGTATCTTTTATTTTTAATTCACAGTAATCATCGATTTGCTCTAAAGTTATAACGATATTTCCTTTTTGATTTGTATACCGTATCGCATTATCTAACACATTATGAAGCACTTGTTGCATACGATCCTCATCAATCATGACAATGACCTCTGGATTTAAATTGGTTGAAATATGAATTTCCTTTTCTATAAACTTAATCTCATACGTATCTAATACGTCTTCAATCAGCTGTGAAAAAACGATAGGTTGCTTCTTTAACGGAAAGTGCTCACCTTCTAATTGTGCTAAGTCTAACAAGTCATGAACGAGACGCTGCATACGACCTGCTTCTTTATGAATTAGCTGAGTTACTTTTTCCTGCTGAGCTCCCTTTGCAACACCATCTAAAATAGCCTCGCTATACCCTTTTATATAACTAAGTGGTGTTCTAAGTTCATGCGAAACATTTGCTAAAAATTCCTTACGCTTTACATCTTCTGTTTCTAATGAATTTGCCATTTTATTAAATGCTTTTCCTAATCGTCCAATTTCATCCTCTGAAGAAACTGTAATCCGCTCCGAAAAATCTCCCGTAGCCAAATGATTTGCAACCCGCTCCATTTGCGAAAGTGGCTTCGTAATTGCAATTATAATTTTTCTTCCAACCCATATCGTAATTAAAATCATAGCAATTGCTAGCGGTGCTAAAATAAGACCCATATCATAGATTAAATCTTTTATACTTTTTAAAGGAATATACGAATAGACAATTCCGACTAATTTTTTATTTTCCAATACAGGAATGACAACCCCCATAATATTACGGTCAAAATGTTCTTCATATCCTATTTTTGTCACAGTTTTCCCATCTAATAGCGTTTGCCTATCTCCTTCACTTATAAGAGAATGATGATGCACATCAAAAGGCAAACATGCGCTTAAATCACGCGGATTAGATACGAAAATAACGTCTGAACTAGATATTTGATCAAACGATCTTACTTTCTCTTCAAAAGTTGATATTCCTTCACGCTTATCATATTGAGCAGCAAGACTTTTCCCTTCCATTACTAACGAAGTTTTTAAATTATCAACGTATAACTTTTCATACGAGTATAAAGATACGAAATAAAGAAAGGACACTGTTACACATACTGCACATACTACTGTAAGCCAAAGTTTTTGTACCATCGTAAACATATGTTACACCTCAAATTTATAGCCTACACCCCAAACAGTTTGAATGTAGTTTCCACTTTCTCCAAGCTTCAAGCGCATCGTTTTCACGTGCGTATCTACTGTTCTTGTACTTCCGGCATAATCATATCCCCATACCTTTTCAAGTAATTGCTCCCGGCTAAATACTTGTCCTGTATGCTGACAAAGAAAATATAGTAAATCAAACTCTTTTACAGTAAGAGAAATCGACTCACCATTCGCCTCAATTCGTCTGCTTTTTTCATTGATAAGAATTGGTCCAAATTGAATCTCTTCTTGCTGTTCTTGCTTTGTATATCTTCTTAGTACAGCTTCCATACGGGCAACCAATTCACCAGGACTAAACGGTTTTACAATATAATCATCTGCTCCCATACGTAAGCCATTCACCCTATTCCACTCTTCACCTTTTGCGGTTAAAAATATAATCGGCACATCTGACGTTTTTCTAATTTCTTTACAAACTGAAAGTCCATCCATTTCTGGCATCATTATATCTAATACAACGAAATCATAATGATCCGTTTCTAGTTTTTTAAGAGCCTCTTTTCCGTTTTCAGCTTCTCCCCACTCATATCCAAAGTTATCCAAATACATTCCAACAAGCTGCCTCATATCACTTTCATCATCTACAACTAGCACTCTATATTTATTCATTGTCCTTCCCTTCCCTCTCTATGAGTTGAAACGGTCCTTTTCCGACTTTAATTGTTTGTTTTATTTTCATACTCTTCATATCCATGACGCACACTTCATCACTATCATAACTTGCTACATATCCTTCTGCTCCGCTTTTCAAAAATGCAAATGGATTTGAGCCTATTTCAACGGAAGCTACCTCTTTATACGTACTAATATCAAATTTTCTAAGCATATTCGAACCGTGGCTTAATGCATATACGTACTTATTATCTTTCGTTATGTTCACAGGCATAAATGGAGCGTGTAAAGAACGTACCATTTCACCGCTCTGTAAAGAATACACTAATACTTTCTCATTCACTTGATTTCCATCACCATGCCCGCCAATCCATATTTCTTTCCCATCAGGACTAATCGTCGCTCCTGTTGATGCTGGCGGAATCATAAAGGATTGAGCAACTTCTTTTTTCTTCGTATCAATTGTCGTTAGTTTCGTATCATAAAAGTTTAGTACAGATAACCGATTCTGATACTCTACCATCGTTATAGGCCCTTTTCCTGTTGAAACATTTCCTGTCTCTTTCCCATTTATCGTAAAGAACCTTACCTTTTGAACATTTTGATCAGCAGCAAATAATTGTTTTTTATCTGCTGATACGACCACATTTACAATGCCCTTTCCAGTTTTATATTTTTCCACTTGCCTTCCTTCCGCTAGTGAATATACATACATATATTCTAATTGCTTACCGTATACAAGTATTTCATCGCCATTTGGAAGCAGTGTGATTCCAGCCATTGGCTCATTTAGTTCCCATGTCGTAATTAACTTTTTATCTTTTTTATCAATAAAACTAATACTGCCTTCTTTTATATTCGTAGTTATAATAACATTTTTATCTTTAGCAATTGGTGTATATGAACTTCCTTGACACCCTACTAATAGAAATAAAAAACAGAGAAGAAAAACATACTTTCTCAAAAGATTCCCTCCACCTTCAGATGATTTCGTTATAATTGTAAAATAACAAATAAATGTGTGGAAAGTGTGAAATTCCCCTTTCTTACTCAATTTACATATATAATGTACAACAAATAGAATTTGAGGTGTGTCAATTATGCTATTTCCTGATTTAGCGAATAAAATTGTACGAGAAGTACGCAGACTAATTACAGAAAATATAATTATCATTAATATAGAAGGCGTTATTATCGCAAGTACAGATACAGAAAGAATTGGCCAATTTCATGAAGGTGCACTCCGCTGCGCTAAACAAAAGAAAACCGTCATCATTACAAAAGAAGATGAAAGGCGATTGCAAGGTGTAAAGGCTGGGATGAATCTTCCTCTATTATTTCATGATGAAGTAATCGGTGTCATTGGGATTACCGGAGAACCTGAAAATATTTCACGCTACGGAGAAATATTGCGTAAGATGACCGAATTATTAATTCATGAAAACTACTTTTTAGAGCAATTAGAACTTGAGCACCGTTCTTATGAAGCTTTTGTCTTTGATTGGCTTCAAAATACAGAGTGGTCCCCGAGTTTTCTTGATCGTGCCAAAACACTTGGCATTGATTTATATAAGAAAAAACAACTTGTTTTGTTTTCTATTGGCAAAAATGACACAATGCTCCAGCGTAAAATATGGCAACATGTACGAAATATTTTAACAAAAGAGCATCTATTTGTTCGCTGGGGAAATGATCGTTTTATTTTATTTACAGCGATGAGCTCCAAAGAACAAACTTATCAGTTTTTAAAACGGTTAAAACAAGACTGCGAAGCTTTATTTTCTATTCCTTTATATATCGGGATTGGGCAAACAGTTACCCCAAACAATATGAACATATGTTACGAACAAGCATTACGTGCTCTTTCTGTATCATTGGAAACGAAAAAAATTGTATTTAATGAAGATTTACGTTTAGAAATGTGTTTACAAGATATTTCTGTCGAAACGCGTGAACAATTTCTAGAGCGTACCATCGAAAGCTTACTATCATCTCCTGAGCTTATGCACACTTTACGCTTATTTATCGATTATAACCAATCTTATAAACAGACAGCTAAACAATTACATATACACATTAACACCTTACATTATAGGCTAAAAAAGATTGAAGAACATACAGGACTTGATCCAAAACAATTCAGAGACTTAAACGTTTTATACTTCGCACTCCTCCTATTAGATAATTATACAAAAAAGAACGATAAAACAGATTAATCTTTAGATGATTATACATAGAAAGAATCCCTCGACTTTTTTATCATTATAATGAAAGCACTGTTACCACGTTGTTTATTATAACTAAACACGTTAACAGTTTGAGGGGGATTTCCAATGTTAGAAAAACAAATTATTCATTCATTCGTATCTATTGTTGGCGAAGATAATGTAGATACATCCAATATGGGGCGTTTAACTTATAGTTATGATGCCACTCCAAACTTCCAAGCAATGCCTGATGCAGTCATTGCTCCTCGTAATACAAATGAAGTAGCTGAAGTGTTAAAAGTATGTAACACTTACAAAATCCCTGTGTATGTGCGCGGGTCTGGAACAAATCTTTGCGCAGGAACATGTCCACTTGAAGGCGGTATCGTCCTTATTTTCCGCCATATGAACAATATTTTAGAAATTGATGAAGAAAACTTAACAATTACTGTACAAGCTGGTGTCATTACACTTGATATTATTAAAGCGGTAGAAGAAAAAGGTTTATTTTATCCACCAGATCCAAGCTCGATGAAAATTTCTACAATCGGCGGTAATATTAATGAAAACTCAGGTGGATTACGCGGTTTGAAATATGGCGTAACACGTGATTATGTAATGGGGCTTGAACTTGTCTTACCAAATGGTGATATTATTCGCACTGGTGGTAAATTAGCAAAAGATGTAGCTGGTTACGATTTAACTCGTTTATTTATCGGTTCTGAAGGAACACTTGGCGTGGTAACAGAAGCCATATTAAAACTTGTTCCTATGCCTGAAACAAAGAAAACAATGCTTGCATTATATGAAGATATTAATGAAGCTGCACGTGCTGTTTCTTCTATTATTGCAAATAAAATCATTCCAGCAACACTGGAGTTTTTAGACCAACCGACAATTGAAGTAGTAGAAGAGTTTGCACAAATCGGTTTACCTACAGATGTAAAAGCAATTTTATTAATCGAACAAGACGGTCCACCCGAAGTAGTCAATCGAGATATTGAAAAAATGGCTAACGTTTGTCACTCTATGAATGCAGTTGATGTTCGCGTTGCAAAAGATGAGACGGAAGCAGATGCGCTTCGTACCGCTCGCCGTAGTGCCCTATCAGCGCTCGCACGATTAAAACCTACTACAATATTAGAAGATGCAACTGTACCACGTTCACAAATAGCTCCAATGGTTGAAGCTATTAATACCATTGCAAAAAAATATAATATTCCTATTTGTACGTTTGGACACGCTGGTGATGGTAACTTACATCCAACTTGTATGACAGACGCTCGTAATGCAGAAGAAATGCACCGAGCTGAACAAGCTTTTGCTGAAATATTTGCGAAAGCAATTGAACTTGGTGGCACAATTACTGGTGAACATGGTGTTGGTGCGATGAAAGCTCCATATTTAGAAATGAAATTAGGTAAGGAAGGTATTGCAGCTATGCAAGGAATAAAGCAAGCTTTCGATCCAAATAACATTATGAATCCTGGAAAAATGTTTGCGAAAGACACTCGAAAAAGAGTGGTGGTTGAGCGATGACGACATTGAATAAAGAAAATATTCAAAAAGAATTTAAAGAACGATTAAGTGAAGATGAATTACTAAACTGTATGCGATGCGGTTTTTGTTTACCTACTTGTCCTACCTACATTCAATCCGGATATAAAGAGTCACATTCACCGCGCGGACGTATCGCATTAATGAAAGCTGTCGTTGATGGTTTAATCGAACCAGATGAAGATGTTGAGAATACATTAAACGTTTGTCTTGGTTGCCGTGCTTGTGAGCCTGTTTGTCCATCTGGTGTAAATTATGGCCATTTATTAGAAGAAGCTCGTGATATTATTAATCAAAATAAAAAATTCTCGGTGCCAGTGAAAGCTGTTCGAAAAGTCGTTTTTGAAGGATTATTCCCCCATCAAAATCGAATGAGAACATTAACTGGACTAATCGGATTTTATCAACGTTCTGGTTTACAAACGCTAACACATAAAACAGGGATTATGAAGTTATTCCCTGAAACACTTGCAACGATGGATCTCGTTTTACCAAAAGTCCCTAAAATGAAAGCGATGAAAGATCGTCCTTCATTTTTACCTGCAGAAAGTACAAAGAAAAAACAAGTTGCATTCTTCACAGGCTGCTTAATGGATACGATGTTTTTAGAAACAAATAACGCAACGATGAAACTTCTTCAACTAGCTGGTTGTGATATCGTTATTCCAAAAACACAAAGTTGCTGCGGTGCATTACATGGACATGCTGGTGAAAAGAGTGGAGCAAAAGAATTAGCAAAGCGAAATATAAAAGCATTCGAAGATTTAAACATCGACTATATTATTACCAATGCAGGTGGTTGCGGGGCTTATCTTGTAGACTATGATTATCTTTTAAAGGATGATCCGGATTGGGCTGAACGTGCTAAGCAGTTTGTTTCTAAGATTAAAGATATTACTGCTATACTAGTAGAACTAGACTTCCATAAGCGAACTGACTTACGACTCACGCCGCAAGTTATTACGTATCAAGACTCTTGTCATTTACGCAATGTTATGCGCACATCTTCTGAACCTCGTATGTTACTAGAGGCTATCCAAGGTGCAACATATCGAGAAATGAAAGATGCCGATCGTTGCTGTGGCTCTGCTGGTATTTACAATATTGTTCATACAGAGTTATCAATGGAATTTCTAGATTACAAAATGGACCGTGTGCATGAAACAGAAGCAGCAACCATTGTTACTGCAAATCCAGGTTGTTTATTACAAATGAAATTGGGCATTGAGCGAGAAGGGCTTTCTCATAAAATGAGAGGAATTCACATTGTGGATTTATTATTAGAAGCAATTGAAACTAACTCGTAATAACTCGTAACATACGTAATAATAGGAAAACGGCTATCTCCTTCGTCTATGTAAAGAGATAGCCGCTTTTTTGTCTGCTACAACATTAAAAATATGTTACTTTATTATAAAAAAGAACAACAGAAACATTACAGTTTTGTAAAAATCAATCCATTATATTCCTCAAAAAATCGTTCAAACCATTGATACAATAGGATTCTTCATTTTCTATTTAGGTAACTTTATCCAAAAACCCCCTCTTAAAACCAAGTATAAAAACACTATAAATTCCTTTTATACTCTATATTTCTCTTATTTTTGCTCCCTTCTTCTCTTAGGATAAATTAGGTAATTTTAAAGTCTATGAATTTTTTTCCATCTTTTTTCTCGCAAATTGTATGCTACGATGAATTTGTCAGTCAGACAGGCTGTCAAAAACAAATCGTGTGAAAACAAATTAAAACTTTATATAGGGGGACACACATCATGAAAAAGCGTGTTTTATTATCTGTAGCTGCTGCAACAGCTCTTACTTTAGGAGTATCTTCTCTAGATGCACAAGCTGCAACAGTACAACCATCTAACGTAAAGGTTCAAAATATTCAGCATTCAAAAGTGATGATGAAACAAATGAACCAACAAGAATTACAAGCATTCTTACAATCTATGGGAGTTGAATCATTAGCACAATGGCAACAAGGAAACTTCCAACCAAACTGCTTCATTCCTGGTCAACAACCTACTGAAAATGTTGTAACTGAGCAACCAACAGCTAAGCCAGAAACTCAAAAGCCAGTTGAACAAAAACCAGCCGAGCAAAAGCCTGCTGAAGAAGTTCAAAAACCAGAAGCTCAAAAGCCTGCTGAAAACAACAATACTCAAAAACCTGCTGAACAAAAACCTGCTGAGCAAAAGCCTGCTGAAGAAGCAAAATCTTTAAGTGAGTTCGAACAACGTGTTGTTGAATTAACAAACGCTGAGCGTGCAAAACAAGGCTTACCAGCACTAAAAATCGATACTGAATTAAGCAAAGTAGCACGTATTAAGTCTGAAGATATGCAAAAAAACAACTACTTTGATCATAACAGCCCTACATACGGATCTCCGTTTGATATGATGAAGAAATTTGGTATTTCTTATACATCTGCAGGTGAAAACATCGCTCAAGGCCAACGTACACCTGAAGAAGTAGTACAAGCTTGGATGAACAGCGCTGGACACCGTGCAAACATTTTAAATAACGGCTTCACTCACATCGGTGTTGGTTATGTAGAAAGCGGCAACTACTGGACACAACAATTTATTACGAAGTAAATAGATTAAAAGAGTCTTCTCATAATGAGAAGACTCTTTTTTAAGTTTCATAGCTTTCTATTATGTATGAATAGAAAATATATAACATAAACAACATAGATCCACAGCTTATTATACTAAGCAATACATAAAATCCCCACTCTAAGTTCAAAAACAATGAAAACAATATGCCCCATGCCATCACTTGAAAAATTCGTCTACTCACTAAACGAATTTTTTGTAATTTAATTGGGTCTTTTTCTTTTTCTTTTTCTTTGCCTTTTATGTTCTTAAATTCTTTACTCAGCATAAAAAGAAACATACTAATCCCAATCGTTAATCCTGTTTGAAAGGATATCACCTTCCTAAAATTAATAAAGAGGATAAGCATATGAATAAACAACATAAATAACGTAATTTTCTTTATAAAGCCGCCTATAATACCATGCCCTCTTTCATTAAACTTAAATATATTATGTGAAATAATATACAAAAATCCATATGAAAAAATAATAAAACAGGGAATAAATGCTACAACAACTTGTTTACTCATAAACTCGTTTGGCTCACCATTTACATTCCAATGTACTGCCATACGATTTGGTAAATAGGGATAGAGAAATAGAGTAAGTAAAAGACAAGCGAAAAATATTCCAAGTACATACTTATATTTGATCAAGTGATTCTCACCTCTCTTTTCTCTTAACGGCTTCGCTTCTTTTAGAGAAATCCCTGCAAAAATCTACTTTTTTCAAGTTAAAACTTATACTTTACGCATTTTCTTTTTGAAATTCTTTTATTTTTTTATTTAACTTTGTAGGAAACGGCACATCAACTTCAATTGCTTCTTTCGTAATTGGATGCAAGAAATTTATCTTCATCGCATGCAATGCTTGACTGGACATATATTTTGTTTGTCCACCATATAATACATCCCCAACTAGTGGATTACCATTATGACTCATATGAACACGAATTTGATGTGTTCTACCCGTTTCTAATTGTAACGTTACGAAAGTCGTGTTTTGCTTCTTAAAATACTTTTCTACTTTATAATATGTGATAGCTTGGTCACCTTTTGGAGAAATACGACGCCTTGTAGCATGATGGCGATCCCTTCCGATAGCAGCATCAATCTTTCCTTGTTTCTTCTTTACTTTCCCTTCAACGAGCGCTGCGTACGTTCTTTTAATTTTTCTTTCCATTAATAGACGATCCATAATTGCACCAGCAATTCTATGCTTAGCAAACACGACACCACCTGTCGTATCTTTATCTAAACGATGAATATGACGCACCTTCGTCTCTAAACCTTGCATTTGAAAATGAAAAGCAACAAGATTTGCAAGCGTCCCGGTTCCACCTCTTTCAGCAGGGTGTGTGTCCATTTGCTCTGGTTTATTTACGATAAGTACGTGATCATCTTCGTATACTACATGTAATTCACCATATTCTGGATCTACACCGTACTCTTCCTCCGCAAACATATGGACTTGTAACTTATCGTTCTCTTTTAAAAGCTCATTCCATCTTCTTTGTTCCCCGTTAACCGTAACACCTTTTTCCATACGAAGCTGATGTAATAGCTTTTTCGGTATTTCCCATTCTACTTTTAATACCGATTCAATACTTATACCATTCCATTTAGCTGGAACGATAATTTCACACCATTCGCCCTTTTTCTTTGTTTCCATACTGTTTATCACCTTATTTCTATTGATTCTCTCATTGTAACGGAAAACACACTTTGATGCACTGTCAAAAATAGAGGACAGTCTTATAATAGACTGCCCCTCAAGCTCTAAGTCTTTTCATTTCTAATAATACTTCTTCAGCTTTTTGTTCATACGATAAATCTTTAAAGAAATCCGCCAACCTTTTATAATCATTGTAAGCATCTAATAAATCGTCCATCTTTTCTATTTTCATCACTTGTTGTTTTTGTTTCATTTTTACTGGATAGCGATAACCTGATACTTCTTGTATTTTGTAATACTCATCCTCTACTTGAACGACCTTTACAAGTTCTTCCTCTTCTGCATCCATCGTATACCCGTCAAATTCTCTAAGTAGTTCATAAATGATATGAGTCCATTCATCTTTTGGATAAAATCCTTTTTCTAACCGATAACCGACAATGCGATACATATGCCCATCGTTCTCGGCAAACTGTACTGTATCATTTAACTTAAACTTAAAATAACGAAACATTGCCTTCACCTACTTATTATGTAATGTTCTTATCACATACTATTTGCAAAATGTAGGCTTTGCTATTCATAAAAAATGCTCATCATATTGATGAGCATTTTTTACGATGCTTTTTCTCGTTTTTTTCGAAATGGTAACCACCAGTTCCAGTCTCCAAATAACTTCATTAAGCTTGGTACGAGCATAAGACGAATAATTGTTGCATCAAGAAATATTGCTAATGCAACGCCAAGACCCATCTGCTTTACTGGTAAAATATCAGTAAATGCGAATGCACCAGTTACAACAATCATTATTAAAGCAGCTGATGTAATAATTCTACTTGTTGAAACGAGCCCTTCTAACGTTGCTTGATCGTTATCTCCTGTTTCTTCATAGAGCTCATGAATACGTGAAATAAGAAATACTTCATAATCCATACTAAGCCCAAATACGAGGCCAAAAATGAAGATTGGTAAGACAAACAGAACCGGACTCGCTTCTAAACCGAAATGACCACCTTCAAATAACCAAACAACAATTCCAATGGTTGCACTTAAACTAAGTATATTCATAACAATTGCCTTAATTGGAATGAGCATAGATCGGAATGCAAATAATAATATAACAAAGGTCGATCCAAATATAACAGACATACCAATTACAACTTTATCTTTAATTTCATCTTCTAATTCTTGTTGAAACGTCGTCATTCCGCCTAGATAATACGTAACATCCGTTTCTTTATAGTTCTTTTTAAAGTCACGTACCCACTGTTTTGCAGTCTCTGTACGTGGTTTTGTTTTCAAAAAGATTTCTATCGTCGTCTTATTCCCTTGCGTGTATGCTTCAAATACAGGAGTTAGTTTCGCTGATTCTGGCGACTGCAATATTCCAACAACTTGATCTGCTTTCATTCCAGTTAACCCGTCGTATAAACTTCTTACTTCATGTACTTTCTTATCATCTTTTAACTTTTGAACGACTTCTTCTATCTTTTGTAGACTTTCTTTTTCTTTCATATCTTTTTTCGTCTCTACAACTAACGTAACATCAGCGTGTGTTTTGACAGTTTCATTAAATGCTTCTTCATACTTTTCATATGCAATCCTTGTATCACTCTTTTCAGGTAAAGCTTCAACACCAGGGAACTGCAAATTAGCTGTACGTAACGGTAATAAGCAAATAACAATAAATGTTGTAACAACAATAATCATTGCAATTGGATGTTTCATCACAAATTGTGCAAATTTACGCCATGCTTTTGCCGGCGTATGTGCTACTTGATTCTTTTTTAATATTCTTTTACCGATTAACGATAATAGTGCTGGAAGAAGTGTGAGTGAGAATAAAATGCTCATAATGACAACAATCATTCCGCTAATCGCGACAGATTGAATATAATCTATCTTAAAGAAAAACAAACCAGATAATCCAACAAATACGCATAATCCTGAAAATACAATCGCACGTCCTGCCGTTTGATATGTAATTGTTATCGCTTCTTTTACCGTTCGTTTAGCAACTTCCTCTCGAAAACGGTTCACAAATAATAGCGCAAAATCAATAGATAATGCAAGTCCAATCATCGGTGCAACATTTAACACGAAAATAGATAGTTCTTTATCAACACCGATGAAATACAATATCCCCATCGTACTAATAACACTAAGCGCCCCATTCAAAATCGGTAAAATTGATGCCAAAAGACTACCAAACGAAAATAGTAATACAAGAAACGCAATTGGTAATCCAATCATTTCTGCTACTTTTAAATCATTTTGCGTTCTTTCATTAATCTCTTTATTAATTTTCGGAAATCCTGTAGGTGTTACTTTTAATGCTACATTACTTTCTTTCTCAATCTCATCAGCAAATTGTAATGTCTTTTCCATTCTTTCTTTATTTGTTTTCCCGGAAAATAAAATTGTCGCATAACCGATGTCATCTTGTAGCATTTCTTTATTTTGGATTGGGTGATGGAAAGATTCATAGTTCTCTTTCTCTTGAACATTCTTTACAATTTCATTTATTCGCTTTTTAAATTCCTCATGCGAAGCATCTTTATTTTTCTCAAAAATGAGCAGCAGCGTATCTTGAGACTTCTTAAAATCTTTATCTAAAATTTCTTTCGTTTTTTGATAGTCGCCTTCCGTTTGGAAACCGTCACCACCTAATACTCCCGGTAGCTTTGGAGCAAAAATCCCAAGTGCGATTGCGAGCAACAGTAACGTTACAATTACGGTATAACGAAACTGATACAAAAAGGCTCCTAACTTCCCCCACTTATCAACTTTATGTACATTTGTCTTCACACATTTTCACCTACTTTAAATAATTCAATTGTCACTTATACTGTATCACATCTTGATATAAACAAAAAACGTCTGGAAAAACTATAATAATAGTTTTTCCAGACGTTTTTCTATCTCTCTTTATTAAGCCCTAATCTCTCAGTAAGTAAACGATGGTAGTAAATCGCGATAATTAACAAAATACCACCTACGCAGTAACCAGCTAAAATATCAGTTGGATAATGTACATTTAAAATGACTCTACTTAATCCAATCGATAAAATTACTATACCCATCAAAATTGTTGTGACACATTTCCCAGCTACACTTTTCAAATTAGCAGCAATGATATAAGTAAGAAATCCAAATGTCATAATCGATAGCATTGCATGTCCACTAGGAAAACTATATCCAAGTGCATCTAGCGCTTCATTTAATGACGGACGTTCTCTCTTTACACTCTCTTTTATCCCTTTATTCACAAGATGTGTTATTAAAATTCCCATTGGATATACAATCATCGCAGCATAATAACGCTTCTTCCAAAAAACAAGCAAACTTATAACGAGCGTAGCGACTATCCCAATTGCTGATCCCAATTTTGTAAAGTACGAGAAAAATGTAAGAGAACTTTCCGTTTGTAGCCCTCTTACTAATCCACGGACATATGTATCCATCACTGTAACGCCACCTGCATGTACGCGCCAAGCAACAATACCAAATACAGCAAATAACAAACCGATACACATTACCTCATACTGATGTAACTTCTTCTTCAAACGATTTCCTCCTACTATGAAAAAATGCGATTTCTACTTTAGAAACCGCATTTCCTTACTTATTTACCTTTTGTTTTTAGCTCTGTCCAGTAACGATCATAGTCTTTTAACTTATCGTCTACATCAACAAGCCATTCTGTACGATCTAACTCTTCTTTCGTTAAGAAAATCATGTGATTATCACGGTATTCTTTACTATGAAGAGGATGAGCTTTTTCATTTGGATTACTGTAACCAATTGACTCGTAGTTTTTCACACTTACTTTTTTATCTAGTAAGTAGTTCATAAATTTCTCAGCAAGCTCTTTATGTTTTGCACCTTTTGGAATTGCTAACGTATCAGCCCAAATTGTGCCGCCTTCTTTTGGTACAACATATTCTACATCTTTATTATCTTTTGCGATAAATGCTGCATCTCCAGACCAAACTGTTCCGATCCAAGCATCTTCTGTAATGAATTTTTGTTTAATGTTATCTGTATCAAATGCTAATAAGTTTGGAAGCAGCTTCTTTAAATCATCTGCTGCTGTCTTTAATTGTGCATCGTCTTTCGTACTGTTTGAGAACCCGTGCTTCTTAAGACCCACTCCTAATACTTCACGAGAATCGTTCAATAACGTTACATGTCCTTTATATTTCTCATTCCATAAGTCCGCCCAGCTTGTAGGTGCTTCTTTCACATACTTTTTATTGTATGCAATCCCTGTTACACCCCAAGTGTACACTAAAGAATATTTATTCTCTGGATCAAACGCAGGTGTTTTGAAATTAGAAACCATATTTTCGATATTCGGGATATTCTTTTTATCTAACGGCGCTAATAAGTCCATTTTCGCCATTGTTTTAACCATGTAATCCGACGGCTGGATTAAGTCATACTTTGCGCCACCAGCTTGTAATTTCGCAAGCATTTCTTCATTACTTGCGTACTTGTCATAGTTAATTTTCACATTATACTTCTTTTCAAAATCTTTTAGCACTTGCTCATCAAAATTGTCAGCCCAGCTATAAATATTTAATTCTTCTTTCTTTTCACCACAACCAGCAAGCACACCAGCAACAAGGCTAAGGCTAATTGCTGCGCCAGCTATTCTTCTCATTAATTTCATCGGTTTATTACCCCCTTGTACTTTCTATATCGTTCGTATTATAAAGGAAGGTGTCCTCCAGAGTTTTCTTCACCATCTGCACCTTTGTTCCGGAAGATTTCAGATAGAACCATTAATCCTACGATAGCAACAATTAAAATTGTAGAAAGAGCATTAATTTCTGGTGATACTCCGCGCTTAACCATACTGTAAATGTATAGTGGCAATGTTGTTGATCCTGGTCCTGATACGAAGAAACTAATTACAAAATCATCAATTGATAATGTGAATGTTAATAATGCTGCCGAAATAACTCCCGGTGCAATTGCTGGGAACGTTACATAACGAAACGTTTGCCAAGGCGTTGCTCCTAAATCATTTGCAGCTTCTTCTAAGTCACGTCCCATACTTGAAAGACGCGCAGCTAAAATAACAACAACAAACGAAATACTAAATGTAATATGTGCAATAATAATCGTTGTTTGTCCAAGTTCCATTCCTAACTGACTGAAAAGAATTAGTAAAGATAATCCCATTAAAATATCAGGAATTAAAATTGGTAAATATACAAGGCCATTAATAGCCCCTTCAAAACGATATTTATAACGATGTAAAGCAATTGCAAAGAATACACCAAGTACCGTTGTCACAATCGTTGTTATAACTGCAATCGTAATACTATTTACAAATGCATCAATAACATCTTGTTTTTGAAATAAATCTGTATACCAATGGAATGTAAAACCTTCCCACTCCGCATTAATGCGAGAGTCGTTGAAAGAATAGACCATTAAAACCATCATTGGAAAATACAAGAATAACAAAATTAACCAAGAATAAGAAACTAAAAACTTCTTCATCTTTGCCTATTCCCCTCCGTTCTCATTATATTTATATACTTTCGTTGCACGATAATATAAGTAAATTAACAGAACAGAGAATAGAACAACGATAATCGATAACGCAGATCCAAACGGCCAGTCACGTGCACCTAAGAATTGATTTTGAATAACGTTTCCGATTAATGCTACTTTCGATCCGCCCATCACGTCTGATACAACAAACATTCCGATAGAAGAAACGAATACTAAAATAGAACCAGTCGCAATTCCTGACATCGTCATCGGCACTGTTATATTCCAAAATGCCTTTATTGGTGTTGCTCCTAAATCATAAGCAGCTTCTAGCTTACGCTTATCCAGCTGCTCAATTGCTGCATACACTGGTAAAATCATAAATGGTAATAAAGAATAGACCATTCCGAGTATTACAGAAGGAGTATTATATAATAAATTTAACGGTTCACTAATAATGCCAAGCTTTAATAACAACGTATTCACAAGACCTTGTGAACGTAAAATAACAATCCATGCGTATGAACGAACAAGAAAGTTAATCCAAAACGGGATCGTTGCCAATAATAAAAGAATAGAGCGGTATTTGCGGTCAACAATTGTAATTGTATACGCAAACGGATAACCAATTAATAAACATATTACTGTTGTAATAACTGCAATTTTAACAGTTTCCCATAACGTTCCTAAGTATAATGGATCAAACACACGGGATATATTCTCCAGCGTAAATTGCATTTCTACTGTCCCGTAAGCTCCGCGCTGCATGAAGGCGAATCCTAATACGAATACGAGCGGGATTAGGAAGAAAATTAACAGCCACGCGACTGTAGGTAGTGCGAGTAATTTCCCTTTTTTCAATTTAAGGTCACCTCGTCCTCTTGCTCCCAGCCTACATATACATTATCTCCAATGCTCCACTGTGCTGCCTCTTCAGCAGTTTGATATGCCATTAGTAATTCTGATGTTTTCTCATCACGTACATAAAGCTTCTCCATATTTCCGACAAACTCGATATCTTCAATATGTCCAAGATGGTATTCTTTTAAAATTGACTCTTCAACCGAACGTACTTTTACATTTTCAGGGCGAATTGCTACATAGCCTTCCCCGTTTTTCACAATATTATTTTCACCGATGAATGTCGCAACGAACAATGTTTTCGGCTTATTGTAAATTTCTTTCGGTGTTCCGATTTGTTCGATATGTCCTTTATTCATAACTACAATACGATCGCTCATGCTCATTGCTTCTTCTTGATCGTGCGTTACGTATATGAACGTAATTCCTAAATTACGTTGTAAGTTTTTCAATTCACGTTGCAAGTCTTTTCGTAACTTAAAGTCAAGCGCTCCAAGTGGCTCATCTAATAGTAATACACGCGGATTATTTACAATCGCTCTTGCAATTGCAACACGCTGCTGTTGTCCACCAGAAAGCTTCGCAGGTTTACGATTACGGAACTCAAGTAACTGCGTTAAACGCATTGCCTCTTCAGCACGCTCTTTCTGCTCTGCTGCTGATACTTTCTGCATTTTCATACCAAAACAAATATTCTTCTCTACTGTCATATGTGGGAATAGTGCGTAATGTTGGAACACTAGGTTCATATGACGCTTATATGGCGGCAAATCGTTAATTCTTTCATCATCTAATAAAAGATTCCCTTTAGTTGGAGTTTCAAATCCTGCGATCATACGAAGTAACGTCGTTTTCCCGCAGCCACTCGGCCCTAAAATTGTTAAAAACTCTCCCTCTTTAATATCTAAAGAAAGAGGTGGGATAATCACTTGATTTCCAAAATGTTTTTCAACTGCTTCAACTTTAATAATCTTTTTCATTTTCCCGTCCTATCTACCTTAAATTTTAAATTTTTATATTCATGAATAAATATTTATGTTCTATAGACTATTTTTTGTTTCGATCCAAACAAAAATGGTTATTTAGCAAGCGTTCGTTTCTATTCTTTATGTAGTATGTTTGATTCATTTTCGCCTGATACATAACGTCGAACAGAAAAACCCCTTCCATTGCGAAGGGGCTATTATCATACGGCTACGCCTACTGATAAACACCATCATCATTTTAACAACTTTCGTATGAATTTTAAAGCACTTTTTGTAGAAGAGTAACGAATTTTCATGTCGAATGCTGTAGATTGGGCTAAAATGCTTTTATAATGTGAAAAAGTCCGAAAACTTTCTTTCCCATGATAACCCCCTAATCCACTACTTCCAACACCCCCAAAAGGTAAATATGGCGTAGCAAGGTGATAGACAACATCATTAATACAGCCTCCACCATATGAAATATTACTCGTCACTTTCTTTTGTACTTCTTTATCTTCAGAAAATACATATAACGCTAACGGCTTCGGATGTTGCTGGATTGTGCCAATTACATTTTCTATATTGTCGTACTCTATGATTGGTAAAATCGGACCAAAAATTTCATCTTCCATAACAGCATCTTGCCATGTAATATCCGCTAGTACTGTCGGTTCAATATGTAAAGTATCTTTCTCATAGTTTCCACCAATTACGACTTGACCATCTTGTAAGAATCCACATAATCGTTCAAAATGACGCTCACTTACAATACGCACGTAATTTTCATTTTGTAAAGGTTCTTTACTATACTGCTCTGTAATTTCATGTCGCAGTGCCTCAATTAGCTTTTCTTTCACGGAAGAATGCACGTACATATAATCAGGCGCTACACACGTCTGCCCTGCATTTAAAAACTTACCCCAAACAATTCTTCTTGCTGTCATCTCTATCTTTGCATCTTTATGTACAATACAAGGACTTTTCCCGCCAAGTTCTAAAGTGAGCGGCGTCAACTGTTTCGCTGCTGCTTCCATTACAACTTTTCCAACGCCAACACTACCAGTAAAGAAAATATAATCAAACGGTTCCTTCAGCAAAGATGTACTCTCTTCAACGCCACCTTCTACTACCGCTACAAGCTCTTCCGGGAATAATTCATCTAACATTCTCTTAAGCACTTTTGAAACGCTTGGCGTTAACTCTGACGGCTTTAAAACGATTGTATTTCCAGCTGCCAGTGCTCCTACAAGTGGTGCAATTGCTAATTGAAAAGGATAGTTCCACGGTGCAATAATAAGCGTCACACCATACGGTTCTGGCACTACTTTTCCTTTTGATCCAAAATGAGTAAGTGCTGTTCGAACTCGTTTCGGTTTACTCCACGATGACATATGTTTCAATTGAAAGGAAATCTCTTTTAATACATATCCAACTTCCGTTGTAAACGACTCGTGAACTGACTTATTTAAATCTAATTTCAATGCCTGAAATATTTCTTCTTCAAAACGCTGAATGCCTTCATAAAGCTTCTTCAAATTATTCTTTCTCATTTCGATGCTTCTCGTATGCCCTTTTAAAAAATATTCCTTTTGCCTACTTACAATAGAGGAAATACTCATTCACTCACCTTCTCCCACTATTTTTATCCAATTCTTTCATTATTTATATAAACTTCATATATAACAAATTTCTATTCTTAAGGTTACATTATATATGACTTTTTCAGCTATATAAAATTCATTGCTCACAAAAAAACTACCGAAAGAAAATCTCTCGGTAGTTTTACAGTATTAACGATATAAACGAACAGCACCTGCAGAATTATCATCAGCTTGTCCTACTACTTCAAATTTCAAACCAAGCTTCGGTAAAATACGTCCTGCATCTGGAATCTGTTGATTAATATACGTTTTAGAATCATCAAACTTCGGTACGCCTGCTAAGCCATCATACGTAAATGTTCCACGCGTTGGAGATACGACTTTCCAAGCTGGCGTTTTGTCAAATGAAAACGCTGCATCAGCGATTTGGAATCGTGTACTACTCTTAACTGTTGGTTTACCATTTAAAGTACCAACAATTGCTTCTGGATGAGAATCAACTACACCAAGGAAACCGTGTCCTGGATGTACACCAACCCAGTTATCTGTATAAGCTGAATCTGCATACCATACAACCATACCAGTGTTAAATACTGGACCGCGAGCAAATTTCAACGCGTTATCTGCCCCAGCATAGTTTCTCCACTCAACATAGTAGTTATGTTTTTTCTTCTCTGTTCCGTTAGATACAACGAAACCATCTAATTTTAATTGTGGTGTACCTTCTGCGTCATCAGAGAATACTACTTTACCATCTACTGTTAATGAAGCATTATCAAGAGCGAATCCATTTAATGCTAAACCACCATCAGTAATGTAATCAAATGTTAATTTTACTTTCTTGCCTTTGAATTGACTTAAATCATATGATTTGTCAATCCATTTTCCATTTGTCGAATCTGCATTTCCACTATTTGCTTTCTCACCAAGTCTTTCAATTAACGTTTGTTTACCATCTTCTGTTACAGCGTGTACTTCAAGGAAATCATAACCTGCTTCAATCTCATATAATGACTTGAAATCAAATTTTGCATTCGTTGCATTCGTTAAATCGAACAACGGTGTTTCCATCTTCGTATGAAGATCGTCACCTTTTGTGCTGTAATAATATTGTTTACCAAATGCTGGCTCAATTGTTTTAACATCTTTATCCGGTAAGTTAACACGGATCATGCCTGGTCTTGCTGATTTCGTAACACTTTGATCCAAATATGTCGCTAGACCGATACCTTTATTTAATTTCTCGTAATCTACTTCTACGATATTTGCCCAGTTACCACCGATTGTTTTTTGGAAAAACTCTTTATTTTGTGGTGAGAAACTCGTTGGCGTCGTTCCAGCGATTTTACCAGCCCAGCTTCCGCCACTCATAATAGACCAAGCTTCAATCGGCTCACCTTGACCACTATATTGTGTATCGTACTCATCTGGAAGACCTAAATCGTGACCATATTCATGTGCGAATACACCAACTGCTCCATCTTCTGGTTCAATTGTGTAGTCGAATGCTGCCATCTTTCCACCCCAATATGGTACTTTCGCTTGTGTACCTTCAATTGGGAATGGCTTTGGTCCAACTGTCCAACGGTGCGACCAAATTGCATCATCGCCTAATTTACCACCGCCTGCTTCTTGTCCAACACCCGCATGAATAATCATTAAGTGATCGATTAAACCGTCTGGTTGATTTTTATTCCCATCACCATTTACATCGTATTGATCAAATTGGTCGAACTCTGATAAATCAATACCACTATCTACAGCTGCTTTTAATGCATCTTTTACTAAATCACGTGGCCCTTTTGGTCCTTTATTATCATGGCCTCCGCCCGGAGCATCTGCACCGTAATCAGCAGCTTTACCAGGAACTGTTAACCATTTTGTAACTGTTCCGTCTACAGTATAACTACCACCAGATTGCTCTTCGTAATATTGTTTAAACGTTTCAATTTTACTTCCATCATCTAATGTGAATGGCTCGTTGCCGAATAACATTTTTTCATAATGTTCTTTATTAAAATCGTTAGAATACATATATCCAGGCTCTTTGTCGATATTATTATGTTTAAAGTCAGCGTACTCTACAAGTAAAACGAGTACTTTGTCTTTACGAACTTCATCGTTATAGTCTTTTTGTTTCGCTGGAGAAGTTGGTACTTTACCATTTAGACCGCCTTTAACTGGGCCTGTCGCTGCAGGTGTGCCTGTTGCTGGTTGATTTAATTTTTCTTTCGTGTCTGCTTTCGCATCTTTCACTTTCTTTAAAAAGTCGGATGCATCTTTCGTAAGTTGGTCCCCATTCGCTGCTTCTTTCCCAGGATTTTCACCCTTTTTGTTCTCTACATACTTTTCGACTGCTTTCTTTGTTTCTGTCTCTGAAGCCTTCGAATCAATTACCCCACGTTTTTTTAATGCATCTGCTAAACGTTCTTCCGGAATTAAATGATCATCCACTGGGCTCGTAGCTGTTTTATTCACAGGCGTTTCAGCATATGCAGATTGAGTGCCAGCTCCGAATGAAAGGCCTAATACAGCTGTCAATGCGATTGATGACAAAACTTTGAACGGTTTCTTGTTCATCCCTTATTTCCTCCCCTAATAAATAATATGTATTACAAATTAAATTTTATTAAAAATTCAATATTTTTTCAATATTTAGTCATATTATGTAATGTTTTTAATATATTTGTAAAAATTTCATAGTTAGCATACGAATATATCACAATTCAACAATGTTTTCTGAAAATATCGAAAGTTTTTATCGAACAATTTATAATTTCCATAGAGGGAGTTTAATGGGGATTTTATCTTTGTTTCATCTACACAATATTTGATAATTCACTATATAAAACACAAAATCGGATTTCATTATCATGTATTCTGTAGCAGCAATTATGACCGATAATTAGGGAGGAATTACATTTGTACAAAGATAAGACAGACGCACTGGATCAAGAATGGATTGATTTAATACTTGAAGCTCTAGATGCCGGTATCGCCATGCAAGACATCGAGCAATTTTTCCAACGTATGAAGCCATCCAGTCAGGCTCAATAGGTTTGTTCTTTTTAACGAAGTTTATGTTATAATAATGACATCATAAGACAACTACATATTGATAGAAAGGTGCGCAAATATGATTGGAGAACGTATAAAACGCCTTCGTTTACAAAAAGGGATTTCATTAACTGAACTTGCCGAAAAAGCTGGCGTTGCTAAATCTTACATTAGTTCTATAGAACGAAATTTACAAAAAAACCCTTCCATTCAATTTCTTGAAAAGATCGCAGCAGTTCTACAAATTCCAGTTGATACTTTACTTCATGATGAAACAACAAAGGAAACTAGCCTAGACTCCGAATGGACACAACTCGTTAAAGATGCAATGAACTCTGGTGTCTCCAAAGAACAATTTCGTGAATTTCTTGAATTTACAAAGTGGAAGCAAAATAATAAATAGAAAGAAGTGCTTACAAGCAGCACTTCTTTTTCTTTATAAAAAAAGCGGGGGATACCCGCTTTTTTATTATCTTTCTTCCCCAGCTTCTTGGTTAGCATTGAATGTCCATTCTAAATTCAATGAGTCACCTTGGAATTTATTTTGGTCTTGACCATTATCTTCGAATACAAATTGTACCCATAGATAATCCTCTGTACCAGCTTCTAATCCACCTTTTTCTCCCCACTCAGGAGCAAAGATGTCTTTAGCTAAAAGGTCTGGATCAGCTTTTTGTAAGTCTGCTAAAGTTGTTTCATATACAGGCTCACTTTGTTTATCCCAGTTCCAAATGAATTTCACTTTAATGTGCTTGCCAAAGTCTTCCCCAGCATTATCATTTTTTGCATCTTTCACAGTATACTTTGTTGCTAATTTAACGTCTTTAATTTTTAACGAACCATCGTTCTTTAATAAGAACTCTTTCTTAACAGAATCCCCTGGTTTTAAATCTTTAATATCTACAAGCGTCTTAGGGTTTAATGTAAGATCTAACGTCCCAGCTGCAAATGTATTATTTGATACTTCTTTATCGCTAAAGAATGCAAACGTTCCTCCACCAATTAAAGATAACCCCAATGCTGCTGATGCAACTCCCATACCTAATTTCTTTTTCAGACTCACAATCAATTCCCCCTAGCTGTTTTTTGTATTTTTACATTGCTATCTCTTATATAAATAAGAGGTGTAACTAAAACTATATTAGCTAAGCTAATATTCGTTCTTTTTTTAAAACCTTACGTTCATTATAGCGAACAAACTTATATAAATACAACAACATTTTTTAGTATTTTCAATTATTTTTATTTCTTAATATTATTTAGACTTTTCAGAAAAAAGAATGATAATTTATAACTTTTTTCACACTCAAATCATTTAATACTATAAGAAAAAGAAAAACAAAGAGGTGAGGGCTAACGTTCCCTCACACTCGTATAAATATTACTAGTCTTGCTTATTCGGTTTCGCTAAAGCAGTTACTCCACTTTCTTTTGCTCTTCTACTTTTTTCTGTTCTTCTACTTTCTTCTGTTCTTCGGCTTTCTTTTGTTCTTCTACTTTCTTTTGTTCTTCGGCTTTCTTTTGTTCTTCTACTTTCTTTTGTTCTTCTACTTTCTTTTGTTCTTCTACTTTCTTCTGTTCTTCTACTTTCTTTTGTTCCTCTGCTTTCTTTTGTTCTTCTACTTTCTTCTGTTCTTCTACTTTCTTTTGTCCTTCCGCTTCAATTGCAACGTTTAATTGTTGCTGAAAAGCCTGAATTTGCTCATCAATAGCTTTCAAGCTAATTTCTTTCTCAATATAGTCACGCTTCTCTTTGATACTGCGGAAGCCTTCATTTACATATATGGACACTTGCTGCATCGATTCATCTTTATTTACCTTTAATTCTTCTTGTATTTGATTGTAAGGAGCTTCTATTTCAGTATATACATTTTGCAGGGCTTCCTTCTCAGCAACAATTTTCTCACGCCCTTGTTGCCATACAGAAATCGCCTGTTTTATTTCTTCAATCGAAGTTGCTTTCGATTTTCCCTTCATCGTTCCATACTCACGCTCAATAAACTGTTTATGTTTCTCAGATTGCTCTTTTAACGTATTAACTGTTTTCGGAAATATAATTGCTGTAGAAAACGTCGCTTCTACTTTCGTTTCATGAATGAACGCCGCTTCTGTATGCGTCATAATTTGAGATCCTAAATAAAACGTAATAGAGCACATACACGGCAATATAAGCATCTTTTTAAAATTACGCGGTCTTTTCAGCATCTTAATCTCTCCCATCGAACATTACGTTCTTTATACAGAACATTATCTATATTATAGTAAAGAACTATTAAAATTGATAGACAAATACTAGAAAAATAGAAAAAGGGCTATCCATGTGATAGCCCTTTTTCTTATTATCTTTCTTCACCTGCTGTTTGTTGTGCATCAAACGTCCAATTTAATTGTAACTTATCGCCTTGGAATTGATTTTGATCTTTTCCATTATCAACGAACTCAAATTTCACTTTGAATTTATCAGATTTACCTGCTGAAATACCTTTTTCATCCCAGAACCAAGCCGATAAATCATTATCTACAGCTGTAAGTGTGTCACCTTTTAATTTATCTAAAGTAGTTTGTTTCACAATTGTCTCATGCTTATCTACATTTTTTAAGAATGTTACTTTAATATGTTTACCAAAATCATCTTTATTGTCTTTCTTTACATCTTCTACATTATAATCTGTTTTCAGTAGAACCTTTTTAATATTTAAAGAGCCTTTATTTTCTAGTTTAAATTCTTTTTCAATTGTATCCCCAGGTTTTAAATTCGATACGTTAACAACTGTTGATGGATTTAATGCTAAATCCAGTGTTCCAGCCGCAAATGTATTATTTGACACTTCTTTATCACTGAAAAATGCAAATGTTCCTCCACCAACTAAAGCTGCTCCTAATACTGCTGATGTAATACCCATTCCTAATTTTTTCTTTAAAGTCATGTCCATATCCCCTTAATATATATTTGTTAACTTCCTAAACGGAAAGTATAACCAAACGAACTAGACGGATTGTTCTACTTTTTTATCTTTCTTTTCTCCGTCAATGCTACGAATAGCACCAAAAATAGAAATCGCGGAATAACCAAGTAAAAAGACTCCTGGAATAATAAGAAGCAATGCTGCTCCCGCTTTAGAATTCGCATAATTCAGTAAATAACCAACGTACGGAACTGTAATATCTGCATACTTTCCAACTACATTTTCTGCAAGTACTGGCTCTAAATCTGGTCCGTTGTTGTTATCCCCTTTTGTTTCATACATTACTTTTCCATTTGTATCTTTCACACCGATAATACGGTGAGTGATAATTTTTTGATCTTTCTCTTTAAAGGTAATAACATCACCTTTTTGATATTTAGAACCATCTTTGTTTGGTTCTATTGCAATGATTGATCCAGTTAAAAACGTCGGCTCCATTGATCCTGAAAGAACGCTCTTAAATTGATATCCCATCACTGTCGGATCACCACCGCTTGCTTTTGAAGAAATAACTACAAAAGCTAAAAAAACCATCAATGCAAATAAAACAAATGAGATCGCGTTGCTAATTATCTTCCATATTAATTTCATCGTCTCTCTCCCTCTCCGTTGTTTTATATTATTTGAAGTATGCAATGTTCATTTTGTTCTTTAACAAGAACACAAGTAAATGATATAACGAACTTCAAGTTATTGCAATAAGAAAATTTACAATTATTAGTTAAATATCTTTTTAGCATATAAAAAAGACTGTGACAAAATCTCTCCACAGTCTTTTTACTACTACGTTATTTTTCTTCTGTTTTCATTCCTTTTGTATTTCGGCGTAGTACTACATATAAAATGGCTCCAAATAGTACAAGGGCTCCTATCCCAACACTTATTACTTTCACATTTGAGTCTTTTACTTCAGGCATAGTTGTATCTTTTTTAGGCATCGTAAAAGTGACATCTTCTGTTGAAAGAACATTTACCGTCGCAATTGTTTGATTATTTTTCGTGATATCAACTGCACCAACTACCTCACCACGATGTATTCCTTTATGATATAAAGATTCTTTATCTAATGAAGCCGCCCGGAAAATAGTTTTCACATTTTTCCCTTCATCTTTCTTAAGCATAAGCTCCGCACTTTGTTCCAACTCAGAATTAACATCTTTATTTAAATATGTTGTTTTTTGATGCCAATTATGTTTATCAAGCACCATTTGCTTCGTAAATTGACCGAAAGAATATTCCGCCATCTGCTTCAAATCTTCATAAATTTCAGGTCTTTGAGAAGCCATTACTACGCTTATAATACGATTTCCATCTTTCTCATTTAATAAAACAAGTGTATTACGTGCTTCATTCGTAAACCCTGTCTTACCGCCAATGCTATATGGATTTTCAAAAAAATTAGATTTATTAAAAATAGACACCGTCTGCCTAGACGTCGTAACTGTCGTTCTTTTCGTATTCATCGCTTGTAAAATTTCAGGATACTTTTGCACACCCTTCGTAATCATAGCCATATCATACGGCGTCGTATAATGGTTCGGATCATGCAATCCATTCGGTGTTACAAAGTGGCTATCTTTCGCCCCTAATTGCTTCGCTTTCTCATTCATCATATTAGCGAAATTCTCAACACTCCCGCCAATCCGCTCCGCAATCGCATACGACACATCATTCGCACTCAGCACCATTAAAATCATAAGCGCAGTATTTCTATTAATTGTCTCTCCAGGTTGAAACTCAATTTGATAATTACTCTTCTCTTGATCTAATGCTAATTGTGAAAATGTAAATTGGTCCTCTGGCTTTGTATGCTCCATGAGTAAAATCGCTGTTAACACTTTCGTCGTACTAGCAGGATATGCTCGGTGATATGCGTTTTTGTCATACAAAACATCTCCTGTTTTTGCATCAATTGTCGTTGCAAACTGACTAAAAACATTCGGTCCTTCCGCAGGTGGTGGTGCAACTTGTTCTGGATTTACTCCAATATTCGTCTCAGCACGCAATGTTATGGGCGTCAAAAAAAACGAACAAATAACTGTAATAAAAACCAAAATTTTCTTAAAATTTACCATATGACTCTCCCTTTTCCATTTACTCCTTAACAAAATAATAAATCTACCAATCATATGTAATTTGTATTATATTGGAAGAATTTTCACTATTTTTTACTATATCATACTTTTACGATAAAGAACATAAATATACAATAAAAATAAGAAGGAATTACTCTTTCTTATCCTTCTCATCAATCAACGAATCTATTAACTTTTGACTAGCTTCCTCGGGCGTAATCTCATCTGTTATTCCCATAAACGACCAACCTTTAGAATCAACCCACTCAACAAACTCTTGTAAAAATTCATCATGTGTAACATCCACATCAAGAATCGATCCATTAATCGAAATCGTTCTATTTTTAGACACGCGCATCTTGAACGTTTTTCTTACCATTACAACTTTTCTCCCTCTACTTCTGAATATTTATAAAGTGAAACTTTCATCAACCCTCACGAATCGGACTTTTACGGGCATTCCGACCCGAACCTAACTTCTTTACTTTTGCTGAATTTCGAGGTAAGGGATCTTACTGCCCGCAAATAGCGAGATAAAATAATCATGTATCTCTGTTATACATGATTTTCAGTAAATTGTAAAAAGGATATATTGGCCAATTGGCATATTGAAACTGAAAATCTATCATTCTGCAAAAATATCAAATGATATGTAATTGTTCATAAATGACTAAATAGATTCACATAAAAATAAAACAACTTATATTTTACCACACCAAATACAAATGACTTTCTTACAATGGAATGGAGTATACTAGAAGAAAACTTAAAATGAGGAGGAACCTCATGACGCGTTGTACGTATTGTAAAACGAAGTGGACAATAAAAGATGTATGGGCAATACTCATGACATTTGAAAAGGATTGTCCGTATTGTTTTATGAGACAATATCTATCAAAGAAAACGGTGAACGCTATGCCAGAACTTATAAGCTTACCTTTACATTTCTTACTCCCTTTTCTTGTTGATTTGAGTGCTGAAGGTCCTTTGGATTGGTATCGTAAATAATATAACCACTACATCCAAAGACTACTTTCTACTGAATTCGCTTCTCATCATTATTCCTTCATACATTACTAGCATAATCGCTTATACTTTCCCTTTTGAAGATTCTGTAGCTCAGCAGGAAGAGCGTCCCCTGAACAAAGTTTATCAATTATGACTTTAATAAACGATAATATATGCATACTGTTAAGCATAAAAAATTAGCATTAAGTTCCACTCAAATATTAATTGAAACCCAACACTCCATTTAATCTGTAATCTAGAATACAAGCAGTGTTTTTTATTATGCATTTTTGCATACAGTATTATTTTCTCTTGTAAATAGATAATAATGTTATATAATAAAACCAACGTTTTACCAATAAAAGGTAATAAGAAATAGTGGAATAAGTAAATAACCAAAGCGTATTAACAGATTTGTTCTATGTAAATCATGATACATATATGGAATCAAAACTATGAAATTTTATGTAGTGATTAGATTACTACAAGATGAAAGATTCATAGCGAATACACTTAAGGAAAAAACGTTCCATTAGATTAATGTGATATCTATCGAACGAATTGAGAATATACTTAGGGGGAATTTCAAGTGAAAACATTTGGTAAAGTATTATTAACTGGCGCATTAGCTTTAGGCGGTTTAACGGTTATGAACATTGAAACACCAAAAGCACATGCTGACGAATGGGATGGTTGTCATTACATTTGTGGTCCTGGTGAAACGGTGAACGGTGTTACAGTTCAGGTACACTCTACACAAGTTACTTTTGGTAACAGCGTAATTGCAAGAATTACAAATGACCGAGCTGAAGAAATTCATTACAATGTCAGCCTTGAAAAGAAATATGGCGATAGATGGGGAGAATTTGAAACCAACTTCCGTTGGCAAAATCAATGGGTCCCAGCTGGAAGCAATGATGAAATTGCAACTTTCACAGGATATGGCGATGATATTTATGAGGATGGAACATATCGTTATAAAGTCGAAATAAAAGGCGCTGACGGTTCTATTGATACAATTTACACAGCAGGAATGACAGTTACAGGACGATAGCTTATGAACAAGCTCCATTATTTATGATTGTATTTTTGAAAATATCATTGATAATTGCGTTGATATTATTATTAAAATAAGCTCTTCGGGGCTTATTTTTTTATACAAAATTAGAATATGAATATTCAGAAAATTACGCCTTTACACCATTAAAGTTTGTTGCTATTATAGGAATACATCAAATGTTACAATACTCAACAAATTATATAAATCCTCCGATTACACGAATGAAATGAAAATACATTGCTGATGGTAACATTTATAGTTGGGATCCCGTAGCTCAGCAGGGAGAGCGCCACCTTGACAGGGTGGAGGTCGTGAGTTCGAGCCTCTCCGGGGTCATAAAAAAGAGACACCATATCAACCTTCTACGTGATATGGTGTCTCTTTTTATCTAATTCAATTACTTCCCACCAAACATCTTCTCCAAAGACTTCGCATTGGCAAACAATACTTCTTTCAAGTTATCGTCAGCAACGATTTTATAGTCGCCATCTTTGTCTTTCTTTAAGTTCAATGTAACTTCGCGAGTTGCCATTGCTGCATCTTTATCTGCTAAGTTTTTGACGATAGTTGATGTCATTGTTTTTTCGATTGCTTTTTCAGATTGTTCTTTGTCTTCACTAAAGGCACTAGCGAACGCCATTGGCATAACTTCTCCCACTGCTTTTGTTACAGCAACGGATAGATCTGCAGATGTAATTTTCACTTTCACTTCTGCTTTGTCATCCTTTTTCGATACTTCTTCTAGCTTTTCAAATTTAAAGTTTTTCGTAATTGCACTTAGCATTGCTTTTGCCTCAGCATCATCTGTTTTTTCATTTAGTTTATTAAATTCCTTGTCACTCTCAACAAATGTACGAGCCTTTTCTACATCACCTTTTTGTATCGCTGTTAAAAATTCTTCTGTAGTATCTTTCGGATTTGCACACCCCGCTAAAACACCTGCTGTTAATCCTACTACCATCATTAATAGCAATAATTTCTTTATCTTTTGCACGTTCATTCTCCTCTTATCTTTTCTAGTAAGTCAGCATCATACAATATTATGAAACTGACATTACAAACATTTTTTAGTATAGCATTTATATGATTCGTTTTCTATTAATTCCCAAAAGATAAAGGGCCTTGCAGCATTCCTACAAGGCCCCTCTTCTATCAATCTGTATCCGTAGCACAAATGAACCACATTTTACGCTCCCTACTATCTAACACCACCCAAGTAGCATCCCATGCAACATCGTAAAACCAATCTGTCCAAGGGCAATAGCTTTTGAACACTTTAATATCTTCGTATCGATCTTGGAACATATATTGACATACATTCACGGCTAATTGTTTTGCGATAACTGGTCGTTCCTTAAATCCTTCATATGCTCCGCCCGACAAAATTTGAGCGGCAATGCTACCATCAAGCATGACTGCCCATTGCTCTTTAAAATGCAACTTATATTTTTCTGACGTATGTATTTTTAACTCTTCTAAGCTATTGATTATATCTAAAGAGTTAAAGATTCTTCTAAAGAAGTGCTCGTGTCCATCTTTCCAATATGGTATTTCTTTAAAAAAATTTTCTTTATGTACTTTAAAACAGCTTATAACCACTCCGCCATTTACGTTTTGTTCCTTAAATGTATGTATGAGTTTCTCAATAGATGAGTCATTCGTTTCTATTTTTTCAAACGTTCCTGCTTTCCATCTCATAACGCCCACTACTCTCTATTCAAAATTTGTTTCTTAATTATAAATATCAAAATAAAACCCAGCAACTTTAAGATTGCTGGATTATCTCTTATTTATATTTAAAAAAACAATAACAATTGCTCCAATTATATAATGCCCTGCTACCATCCACATACTCCGATCAAAAATCATAAGCGATAACCAGAGTGATATATTCATAGTAGCAAATAATAAATATAAAATGTAATCTCTCTTTTGTATTGCTCCTCTATTCATCAAAATGTAAGCGGCACCGATAGGAGGAAAAAGACAAATATTTTTCTTAACGACTACGGATGCGGAGTTAGTGTCTGCATATGAACCTCCTTTTCATCATAATACTTGCTTCAACATCGGCCTCACTACCCTATATTCATCACTATAAGCTTCCTTTATGATTAAAGGCGGGTAATCACTTTTTTCTTCCTCAATCATTATGAATACTTCTGTTTTCTCTTGTAATGTATTAGATTCTCTATTTTTAGTAGTTTTTTTACTTGTTTTAATTTTCTTTGTTACTTCGCCAAGTTTTTGCCCAACTTCTTCTACTTTGGCAGGTTCATTCGTAACATAGTATTCTTGTTCGTCCCATACTAATATAGGTGGCACTTGTTCTCTTTTGTTACATATTATATAAGTAGTACTAGCTACAAGTAGTATACAAGTTAATAAATAGAAGATAGTTTTTTTATTCATATACTACACTCCTTATCTATCATTTCATTGGATTATATAACACAATTTATTTTCAGAAAATGGATTTGGTGGTAATTTTCAGGTTGAACAATAAAGAAAAACCTTACCAAAGTAAGGTTCCGTTTTTACATTCTATAGTGACTGATTAATTAATACGATCATTACAATAATTGCTATAAGCATAACAACTAAACAGCCGATTAATTTATAAAATCCTCGCTTCGTTAACGTCCCGCCTTGAACGTCTTTACGAATAAATAAGAATACGGCTAAAAATAATACAAGCCCAATGCCAAAAGCATACATCATTTGCATATGTTAATCTTCCTTTCTCTCTTCCATCTTAATATCTTTTTGCCAAAACAACAAATGAGATAAAGACGGTACTCATTGTAAGTGCCATAAGTATATTCAATAATATAGAAGAAACTTTTTTAAATTTCAGCACGTCTATTTTGAAGCGAAACACGGAACACTGTAAATAACTGTTACTATATCTCCTCACTTCTTTTTTTAAAATTTAATATCTCCATATTTGTTTTATCCTTTTAAAATATTTCATTTATTTCTTTATTTCACGAAATGCGTTATTTGTTTTACGGTGTTTTTCGTCATATTTATAGAAACTAACTGTTTATGGAGCATTTTTTATGTTTAGCAACTTTTTTTGTAGAAATCCTTCACTTTCTTTTCAATATTTAACACTATCTAAATAAAGTTTACGATAAATTCATAATTTTTTATTTTTTATACTATATTCCGTTATATTGTTGTATAATATCTATGAAAGCGCTTATTATTTCAATATACATAATTCAAACTGTTTTTATCGAAACATTCTAACTATTATACCTATATTTAAATGCAACAATTATAGCTATTAGTATAGGCATACCAAATATATCCACCCCATTTTTCTGTAAAATTACTTTATAACATGAAAGATTAACTTGGGTGATAAGTTATTGTGAATGTTTTTTTACAAAACAGATAAGTAATAGTGTTTGGTATTATGTAAATTATTGTAATAACATAAGAGTAAAGAAAAACATTTACATTGATTATTGATTCATTACTTATTGAAAAAGAGCAAAATGCACCTTTGTATGGAAAAGGATTATATGCATTGGGAGGTTTAAACAAATGACGAGGAAGAATACAACGACAAACCCTTGGGCCAAGTTCCACGGTCCGAACCTTGGTTATGTTATTGAGCAGTATGATCTTTACGTAACTGGAGCAGGTTCTGTTGATCCGGAATTACAAGAGCTTTTTGAAATTTTTGGAGCTCCTTCGTTTCAAGATGATGTCGTAACAGGGGACAACACAGCAACACATTTTTCTCCTCAAAACACAGGTAACATTGAAAAAATTCTTAAAGTCGTTCAACTTGTTGAGCAGATTCGTTCTTTCGGGCACACGTTGGCTCACATCAACCCGATGGAAGATGCTGCAAATGGACAATCTCTTCTTGAGAAAGCAATGAACGAACTGAGCGATGCTGACTTGAAAGCGATTCCAGCGAAAACGGTATGGCAAGATGCACCAGAAGGTATTCACACTGCACTTGATGTAATTCATAGATTAAAAGACGTTTATACAAAATCTTTAGCTTATGAATTTTCTCATATACAAGATAGTGAAGAACGCGCGTGGTTGCATCAAATGGTGGAATCAAATTCATTGCGTCAACCACTATCAAATAAAAAACGAACTGCTCTTTTAAAACGTTTAACAGCTGTTGAAGGTTTCGAGCAATTCTTGCATAAAACATTCGTTGGGCAAAAACGTTTCTCTATCGAGGGCGTTGATATGCTTGTACCTGTTTTAGATGAAATTGTTCTAGAAGGTGCTAAGAACGGCGTAGAGGATGTCATGATTGGTATGGCTCACCGCGGTCGCCTAAGCGTACTTGCTCACGTATTAGAAAAACCATATAGCCACATGTTTGCTGAGTTCAAACATGCAAAAATAGAAGGCGCAGTGGCTAATTCTGGCTGGACTGGCGACGTGAAATACCATTTAGGTAGAGAACAAGTCGTTAGTAACGAAGAAGTTAGTACTCGCGTTACATTAGCAAATAACCCGAGTCATCTTGAGTTCGTGAATCCTGTAGTAGAAGGTTTCGCACGTGCGGCTCAAGAGAATCGTAAAAAATCTGGTCTTCCAGATCAAGATACTTCAAAATCATTCGTAATTTTAGTTCATGGTGATGCTGCATTCCCTGGTCAAGGTATTGTATCTGAGACACTCAACTTAAGCAGATTGAACGCGTACCAAACAGGCGGAACGATTCATGTTATCGCAAACAATGCAGTTGGTTTTACGACTGATAGCTATGATTCTCGTTCTACGAAATATTCAAGTGACCTTGCAAAAGGTTTCGATATTCCGATTGTTCACGTGAATGCTGATGATCCGGAAGCTTGTCTTGCAGCTGCTAACCTTGCGATTCAATATCGCATGTTGTTCAAAAAAGACTTCTTAATCGATTTAATTGGTTACCGCCGCTACGGTCATAACGAAATGGATGACCCGGCAGTTACGCAACCACAAGTGTACAAAAAAATTAAAAACCATCCAACTGTAAGAGCAATTTATGCAGATCAATTACAAGCTGCTGGTGTTCTAAATGCAGATGAGGTTGAAACAATTACACAGTTTATACAAGAGCAATTAAAATCCGACTATGCACAAGTACCACCAGCTGATACGAGTGATGCAACAATTCACGTTAAAGTACCAGATGTTGTTGCAAAAGGTATTCAGTCAATTGATACTGGCGTTGAGATTGACTCACTTCGTGCAATTAATGAAGGTCTACTATCTTGGCCAGAAGGCTTTAACGTATATCCGAAAGTGAAGAAAATTCTTGAGCGCCGTAAAGATGCTCTTGAAGAGAACGGCAAAATTGAATGGGCACTTGCTGAATCATTAGCATTCGCTTCTATTTTACAAGAAGGTACGCCAATTCGTTTAACTGGTCAAGATTCACAGCGTGGTACATTCGCACACCGTCATATCGTATTACACGATACTGATACAAATGAAACATATTCACCATTACATCGCTTACCAAACATTAATGCTTCATTCTCTGTTCATAACAGTCCGTTATCAGAGGCTGCTGTTGTTGGTTACGAATATGGTTATAACGTATTCGCTCCAGAAACTCTTGTTATGTGGGAAGCGCAATATGGTGACTTCTCAAATACTGCGCAAGCATTATTTGATCAATATGTTTCAGCTGGAAGAGCAAAATGGGGTCAAAAATCTGGCTTAGTTCTTCTATTACCACACGGTTATGAAGGTCAAGGACCAGAGCACTCTAGTGCACGTCCAGAGCGTTTCTTACAGTTAGCTGCTGAGAATAACTGGACAGTTGCAAACTTAACGAGCGCGGCTCAATACTTCCATATCCTGCGTCGTCAAGCATCTATCTTAGGAACAGAAGCTGTTCGACCATTAGTATTGATGACGCCGAAGAGTTTATTACGTCACCCACTTACGCTTTCAACTGCTAGTCAGTTAAGCGAAGGACGTTTCCAACCTGCTTTAGAACAAGAAAACCTTGGCATGAAACCAAATAAAGTAAAACGTCTTGTTTTAAGCACAGGTAAAATGGCGATTGACTTAGCAGCAGAAATCGAGTCTGGTAAACATGAGTACAACTTAGACGAAGTTCATGTCGTTCGTATTGAGCAATTGTACCCATTCCCTGCTGAGAAAGTTCAATCTATTATTAAACGCTTTAAAAACTTAGAAGAAATCATTTGGGTTCAAGAAGAACCTCGTAATATGGGCGCATGGCATTACATGGCTCCAATTCTGTTCGAACTTGCTGGAGATAAAGTGAAAACAGGCTACATTGGACGTCCTGATCGCTCTAGTCCATCTGGCGGCGATCCATTCGCTCACAAAGCTGAGCAAGAACTAATTGTTGCACATGCTTTAGATGTGAAGTATAACTTCCGTCAAGATAAACAAGAAATTGAAGTTTACAGCAACTAAAAAGTAACAATGAAGCTTTCTAGCTTGTTCCTTGGGCAGATATTCTGCCCAAGGCCAGGCTAACAAATGGAGATTACCGAAGACAAAAGAAGAAAAAACACACCGTTAGGCAAATAAGGGGAGGACATTTAAAATGATCGAAATTAAAGTACCTGAGCTTGCAGAATCTATTACTGAAGGAACTATTTCACAATGGCTTCTCAACGTAGGCGACAAAGTTGAGAAAGGTGGCAGCGTTGTTGAGCTTGAAACTGATAAAGTCAATGTAGAAATCATTGCAGAAGATTCAGGTATTGTATCGAAGTTACTAGGCGAACCTGGGGATACAGTTGAAGTTGGTGCAACTATCGCAATTTTAGATGCTAATGGAGCACCAGTTGCAGTAAGTACACCTGCACCAGTGGCTGAGCAACCAAAACAAGAAACGACTGAAGCACCGAAAGCTGCGGCACCAAATGCTGAGCAAACTGCAACACTACAAGGGTTACCAAATACAAACCGTCCTATCGCATCACCAGCTGCTAGAAAAATGGCTCGTGAATTAGGAATCGACTTAAACGACGTACGTAGCACAGACCCACTTGGACGCGTGAGACCACATGATGTACAAGCTCATGCTGCAGCACCAAAAGAAGCACCAGCTGCTCCAAAGAGTCCAGCTCCTGCTCCAGTTGCAAAAACGGAATTCGAAAAACCAGTTGAGCGCGTGAAAATGTCCCGCCGCCGTCAAACAATTGCAAAACGTCTTGTAGAAGTTCAACAAACATCTGCAATGTTAACAACATTTAACGAAGTTGATATGAGTGCGATCATGGAATTACGTAAAGAACGCAAAGATGCTTTCGAGAAAAAACATGATGTACGTCTTGGCTTCATGTCATTCTTCACAAAAGCAGTTGTTGCAGCATTAAAACAATTCCCATTATTAAATGCTGAAATTCAAGGTGACGAGCTTATCATTAAAAAATTCTATGATATCGGTATTGCAGTAGCAGCTCCAGATGGATTAGTTGTTCCAGTTGTACGCGATGCCAACCAATTAAATTTCGCTGAAATTGAAAGTGAAATTCGTGAATTAGGTAAAAAAGCACGTGACAACAAACTTTCATTAAAAGAACTACAAGGTGGTACATTTACAATTACAAACGGTGGTGTGTTCGGTTCTCTAATGTCAACACCAATCCTAAATAGCCCACAAGTTGGTATTTTAGGAATGCATAAAATCCAAGTACGCCCAGTTGCAATTGATAACGAGCGTATGGAAAACCGCCCAATGATGTACATTGCTTTATCTTACGATCACCGTATTGTTGATGGTAAAGAAGCAGTTAGCTTCCTTGTTGCTGTTAAAGATATGCTTGAAGATCCAAAGTCATTATTATTAGAAGGTTGATAGATTAAAAATCTATTAAAGGCTGTAGAATGAATCATTCTACAGCCTTTTTTTATTGTGTTCATACGGGACAAATTTCATGACATAAGGTAATAATGTATGCCTAAACGTAAGGAGGATTAAAATGAATAACCTTCCAATTCATGCAAAACTTAAAGTAAATAAGGATACTTTCTTCCTCCCCGATTCAAACGGGGGTGTCTATTTTCGAAATAACGCCAGTTCATTTCGTATGGACGGTGATGGAATTTATGATTGGATTGAAAAATTAATGCCAATGTTTAACGGGAATTATTCTTTAGCCGAAATAACCGATGGCCTCCCTCTCCCCTATCAAAACCGTGTATTTGAAATTGGAGAGATTTTATATGAAAATGGTTTCGTTCGCGATGCAAATCAAGATGCACCTCATGAATTAAACAGTACATTACTCGACAGATATGCTTCACAAATTGAATTTTTAGAAGCTGATTCTCATTCAGGTGCTTTAAAGTTTGAAACATACCGCGGAGCAAATGTCCTTGTACTTGGTTCTGGGGATATGCTCACTTCCTTAGTTTCTTCTTTATTAGAATCTGGTTTACCTACATTTCATTACCTCGTTACAGATCGGGATGAAACAAACTATGACAGAATACATGAGCTAATAGAACGTGCATATGAAGTTGATAACAGTGTACTCCTTCAAGAAATCGATACTACAATTGACCGTCCCTTGCGTGAAGTATTCGAACCTTTTGATTGGATTTTATATGTTTCTCAAAACGGAGACATTGACGGTTTAAAAACAGTTCACACTATTTGTAGAGAAACGAAAAAGAATTTCATACCAGCTATTTGTTTATCAACACTCGGTATAGCTGGACCTGTCGTAACAGAAAATCGTGATGAATGCTGGGAATCCGCATGGCATCGGCTACATGAAACGACTTTACAAAATGAAAATTCATCGGATTCCTTCTCACCAATTACATCTGCCATGTTAGCAAATGTAATCGTTTTTGAATTGTTTAAACATGTCGCGGATGATTCATATCGTGAAAAAGAATCACAATTCTTTTTATTAAACTATGAAACACTTGAAGGAACGTGGCATCCTTTTATAAAACACCCTCTTGCAACTGATGAAAGTTTTACAATTGATACGATAGAAAATATTTCTGAAAAACTTGAGCATCGGTATGGCCAACATACTTCAACTGATGTATTCCGCTTTTTCGATTCATTAACTTCTAAAGAAGCCGGTATATTCCATGTATGGGATGAACAAGATTCATATCAATTACCATTATCACAATGCTATATTCAAGTAGCTACTCCACTATCAGATGGCCCAGCTCCCCTTCTGCCTCTTATGACTTGTAGTGGATTGACTCATAATGAAGCACGCCGAGAAGCTGGTTTAACAGGAATTGAAACATATGTAGCAGAAATCATTCACCGCCTTATTCCTGAACATAACAATATCGGTATCGGTGCTGGAGAAACGATGACAGAAGGATTTTACCGGGCACTACAACAACATTTAAACAATAAACTGTATGAGCGGCAGTCACATATTCTAGAGGAACTTACAACTGTTGATTTAATTGATATTCAAGATAAACATTGTAGATTTTATTACGATGCTCTCTCTACAATCCATGAAACACCTAAAATCGCAATGAGTGAAGAGATTCTTAGTTTTCCAGTCGTTTGGGTTGGTATAAATGATAGATGGTACGGTGCATCTAATATTAATATGACGTTAGCGTTACGAAACGCACTACAACTATCACTCTTTCACGTTCAAAATGAAGAAATTCCTTACAGAGCTAATATCTTGCCTGAATCCTCTATTATTTTATATGACACGGATTCTTTTAGAGTGGAAATACAAGCGGAAGAAGAAATTCCAAGTGTGCAATCTTTACAGCTTGCCTTACAGCATTTAGAAGAACATAATTTTTATCCCTTCGTGTTCGATTTAGCAATCGAACCATTTTTGAAAGAAAACCTAGACGGTGTGTATGGGGTATTAATTGCAAAGGAGGACGGTTTATGATTCAAAATATATTGCTTATAGGAGACGGCCTTCTTGCAGACTATGTACATGATCAATTATGCAAACAATATTCCATCATTCGTCAGCAGACCCTTACAGAAGAACTTCCTGAAAATATTCATCTCGCTCTCGTATTACATGACGGATCTCCTTCTACTATTCATCATGATGCCGAACTTATTTTTCGCTCAAATCATATTCCATGGCTTCGTGGTTTTACTTCATTTGGCGAAGGTATTATCGGTCCTTACATTCATCCTCTTACGCCTGGATGTTCCCATTGTTCTGATGGACGCCGTTTTATCGCTGGCTTTGATCAAAAAGAAATGTGGGAACTACAGCGGAAATATGCCTTTAAAGCAGATAATGTAACGAGACGTGACGTACGTGCCACCCAAAATGGAATGTTGCAAATGTGCCATCTTATTTGCGCAGAAACAGGAAAAATATTAACTCATAACCATTCTTCTTTAGAAAATGAACTTATTTTACTAAACTTACAAACATTACAATGTACGCGGCATTCTTTTCTTCCAGATCCTCTCTGTCCTGTATGTAGTAATTTACCTGATGATACTGCGGATGCGGCGGAAGTTTCTTTACAACCGAGTTTAAAAGTAAGCACCGAAACGTATCGCTGCCGTTCCATTCATGAGCTAAACACATTTTTAACGAGAGACTATTTAGATTATCGGGTCGGTATGTTGAACGGAAAAATGCAGCATTCTGTATTACCATTCGCTGACGTCATTATAAACATGCCATTAATGTTCGGAAATGAAGGTGTTGCGGGACGAACTCATTCATTTGCAGTGAGTGAAGCAACTGCTATTTTAGAAGGTTTAGAACGATATTGCGGTATGTCGCCTCGAGGGAAAAAGACAAATGTGCATGGTAGTTTTCATGATTTAGAGGAACATGCACTAAATCCCCTCACACTCGGTGTCCATACAAATGAACATTACAATCGTGATAACTTTCCATTCAAGCCGTTTGATCCTGATTATGAGCAAAACTGGGTATGGGGATATTCTTTATCACAAAACAGACCGCTTTTAGTTCCTGAATCAATTGCTTATTATAGCCTTGGTCATCGAGATGCTTTCGTGTATGAAACATCAAATGGATGTGCAATTGGCGGTAGTTTAGAAGAAGCGATTTTTCACGGCATTTTAGAAATAGTAGAGCGTGATGCCTTCTTACTCACTTGGTATGCCGAATTACCTCTTCCCCGCCTTGATCTTAGTTCAGCAAATGATACAGAATTACAATTAATGATTCAGCGGTTACGTACGATTACCGGATATGAATTACACGCTTTTAACGCGACGATGGAACACGGCATTCCTAGCTTATGGGTAATTGCAAAAAATACGCGTGAAAATGGAATGAACGTTGTTTGTGCAGGAGGCGCTCATTTAGATCCTATTCGAGCCTTAAAAAGCGCCATTCAAGAAATAGCAGGCATGTTACTTATAACAGACGATGAGCTCGAGCACAAAAGAGAATACTACGAAAAATGCTTACAAGATCCTTATTTCGTTAATAAAATGGAAGACCATAGTATGCTGTATGGATTGAAAGAAACAGAAGAACGTCTTCACTTCCTTTTACGGGAAGATGCACCGGTGCAAACGTTCCAAGAAATGAATGTATCACAATCATTTGATATGGATTTAACATCCGATCTCCACCAACTTTTAAATCGTTTGCATCAATCTAATCTTGAAATAATCGTTGTAGATCAAACCGTTCCCCTCATAGAAAAGAATGGATTACATTGTGTAAAAGTTATTATTCCAGGCATGCTACCGATGACGTTTGGTCACCATCTTACTCGAGTTACAGGACTGGACCGGGTATATACCGTACCGATGACACTTGGATATACAGACGAACCTTTAACGAATGAAAGATTAAATCCACATCCACATCCGTTTCCATAGTAAAGGAGGGATTTCATGCAGCTAGATACTTTTTTACATCATCTCCATTTCTCTATCGATGAAATTATGCCGAATCATGAGGTGGACTGGAAAGACGCACCGCTTCCTTATAAATTATATCGAAATTTACCTACCATCCCGCTCTCCTTAGAAATCCCATTATCTTTACCGAACTCTTCTACTACACCTACTTTAGATGAGATTGGTCACTACCTTTGGTATTCATTTGGTGTAACACAATTATGTCAGCTAAATAGCGAGAGAAATGTATTACGAAGATCTATTCCTTCGGGTGGTGCTTTATATCCGAATGAATTGTATATCTATTTAAAGATTGACGATTATCCAGACGGCATTTACCATTATGACGCCGCGCATCACCGACTTATTTTACTTCGCGAAGGAAATTTCGATTCTTATTTAGCAGACGCACTCGGTAATCGCTGTAACATACAGGATTGTTTCGGTGCTGCATTCGTATCCACTATGTTTTGGAAAAACTTCTTTAAATACAATAACTTTTCATATCGACTTCAAGGATTAGATAGCGGGGTTCTCATTGGACAATTGCTAGAATGTGCAAAACAGTTCGGTTATACGAACGGCGTATATTTTCAATTTCTAGACCGTGCACTGAACCATTTACTCGGATTGTCAGAAGGTGAAGAAAGTGTGTATGCCGTTATTCCTTTAAGTACAGAACCAGAAACTAATTGGTTTCACAATGATTACCGTGAAAATAAAATAGTTACTTCTCATGAGTTGTTGCAACAAATTCCGCCGCTCGCACATGAACATTTCGTTCGCTCAAAACATGTAGATGAACATCCGATGATAACAAAAATAAATGCGGCTTCTATAATCGAATCGACAGCACACTTCCAAACACTACATCATGAAGAGCACTATCAACATAATGCGTACTCTGTACAGCTACCGAAAGTAGAACGGTTATCGTATGATTTCCTACAACTTTGTAAAAAACGATATTCTCCTGATGCGGATTTTATTTTAACGAAATGGGATGCAGCTGAGCTCGCTACTTTACTACAAGAAGCGAGTCTCTCCTTCCCCTATTACAACGACCTTGACGGTAAGTATACAAATGAAAATACACGCGTCTCCTTATACGGATGTTTTTATAGCGTGAAAAATATTGAAAACGGGGCTTACGCTTATAACAGTAAAACACATTCCATACAACCAATTCGATATGGAGACCTTCGCTACCCACTTCAGTCTAGTATGACGATGGATAACGTAAACCTTTTTCAAGTACCACTTTGCTTACATGTAGTCGGACAGAAAGATTACTATACACGTGCATTAGGCTATAGAGGATACCGCATTCACCAAATGGAAGCAGGTATACTCGTTCATAAACTCGTTTTTGCTGCAACTGCTATGGGGATGGGCGGGCATCCTTTACTTAGTTTTGATACAAATGCATGTGATCAATTGTACGGAATAGATGCTGGGAATGAAACATCTCTTATTCAAGTTCCAGTTGGGGCATATCGGGCGCGGAATTGGTTAAAAGGGGCTTTGCATTGTTAGAAGTACGCCGTCTATCGGCGTGCTTTTTTTAAAGGATTTAATTTATAAAAAGCGAAATGAGTATATATTCTTACATAAAAGGAGAATTTAACTTGAGCATTTTACAACGGTTAATTCAGCAAGCAAAAAAGCCTAGCGGAACAATTGGTTCCTCCATGCTTTGTATTATGAACGCTGCACATACGAGATTAATAAATTGGGCATTGCAGAAAGTACATATAAAGACAGATGCAGTCGTATTAGACATCGGCTGTGGTGGAGGCAAAACCATACACACTCTTTCAAAACGAACTCCACTTGGGGAAATATATGGAATTGATTACTCCGATCAAGCTGTGAAAAATTCTATACAGACGAATGCAAAAGATGTTCAAAAACAAAAAGTAATTGTTTAACAAGCAAGCGTTTCTTCTATTCCCTATCATACAAACTTCTTCGATCTCATAACCGCTTTTCAAACACACTACTTTTGGCCTGATGTGGAACAAGATATAAAAGAACTATTTCGCGTCCTACAACCAAACGGATCCTTTTTATTGGTCGCTGAAACTTTTAAAATTCAATATCATATGGAGAAATGGAAAACGAATGAAGAATTAATAAACCTATTTTATAAGACAGGATTTACAAATGTGAAATGTTATGAAGAAAGAGGATGCCTTTGTGTAATAGGAAACAAATAAAAAAGCAGACCCTTTGAGGTCTGCTCTTTTTACTAGATTAACTTAAAAATACTCTTAATTTGTCTAGCAAATAACCAATTTTTCGTACCGTAGTTATCATTTAAACTATCTAAATTGATAGATTGTCCGTTAGCAAACTTTAATTCTAACGTAGTATTTTTGTCATTTGTTTTTAAGTTACTATTTGTAATGGCATCATACTTTAATTTTTCAATCTCAACATATTCGTCTTTTTCTTGTCCAATCACGACATGGTCTTGGAAGAAGAAAAAGACTTCTACTTTTTTACCGAAACAAAATACATTTTTCGTATAAATTAATGTCGCGTTATCAAGTCCGACACATACTTCTTTCATTTCTTCCACAACGTGTCCAAAGTCTTCTTCATGTCTTGCATTTGATTCAGCAATCCATTCTTCGATTGTTTTCATGTTAATTGCCATACTGCGCCCCCTGGTTCGTTCATTGCTTCGTTTAAAAAATAAATACTATATGAAAATATAAGCGATACGTAATATGTTTTCAAGGGGAAACGGTATATTCAAAATAAAGTGAAACTTTATTTACTCCCTCATTGTAAAAAAAATAGCACTTTAAAAAGTGCTATTCTGCTCTCCTTGCCGCTTGTTGAATTGGGTCCCACACGCTGTTATATGGTGGTGCATAACTTAAGTCGATATCTTCTAAATCGTGAATACTCATTTTATTGAAAAGCGCCATTGCGATCACATCAATCCGTTTATCTACCCCTTCTTCTCCAATTACTTGCCCGCCCAATAATTGTTTCGTATCGGAGCGATATAGTAATTTCAAGTAAAGTGGTTTTGCATTTGGATAATAGCCCGCCATATTTGTAGAATCTACTTTGACTGTTTTATACGGGATGTGTAGCCCTTTCGCTTCTTTTTCATTTAATCCTGTTCTTGCGAGTGTCAAATCCATAAATTTAATAATGCCTGTACCTAACGTACCTTTAAATGCTCTTCGTTTATCCAGCATATTCAGTCCAGCAAGTCGCCCTTGTTTATTGGCAGTCGTTCCGAGCGGGATATGATCATGAATTTCCTTTATAACGTGGTAATGTGTTGCGCAATCACCGGCTGCATATACGTCTTGCACATTCGTTTGCATATATGCATTTACTTCGATTGCTCCTTTATGATTCTTACGTATATTTGTCCCTTCAAGAAAATCAGTATTTGGCTTCACTCCAACCGACACTAAAACAAGATCTGCTTTATACGTACCTTTATCCGTTTCAATTGCTTCTACTCGTTCATTCCCTTTGAATGCTTTTACATTTTCATTCGTTAAAATTTCAATATGATGCTTATCTGCTTCTTTATGTATATATTCCGCCATATCTGAATCATAAATTGTACCGATATGATCATTTCTCTCAATCATTCTTACTTTCTTACCAAGTTCGACGAAAGTTTCTGCCATCTCAAGTCCAATTGCACCGCCGCCAATAATGGTTACATCTTCAACTTTATTCGTTTCTAGCGTTTTTAATATGCGCTCAGCATCCGGAATTGTTTTTAAAAGATGAACACCTTGTAATTCCCGTCCTTCCCATTCTGGCATAACAGGACGCACGCCAGTCGCAATTAATAAACGATCGTATGGAAATTCAAAGACATCTTTCGTCTTCGTATGCTCTGCGTACACAATTTTCTTCTCCGTATCTACTTTCGTTACTTCATGTCGTACTTTCGCATCAATTCCGTATTTATCACGAAACGTCTTTACATTACGCGCGATTAACTTTTCCGTTGAAGCGATAGCACCACTAATGACATACGGTAACCCACACTGCGCGTACGAATAAATTTCACCTTTTTCTAAAGTTACAACATTTGCATCTTCATCGTTTCTAACAATTTGCATCGCTGCACTCATACCAGCTGCATCTCCGCCAATAATGACATAGTTCACTTTACCACTCCTTCTTTTTTACATACTCTTTACGTTTTCCATATTTTATAGAAATAACACCTACTTCCATTGTAAAGAAAGAGAATTTCATCTTCAAATTTTGTGCACAAACTTATGCCTGAATAGGTAACTGTCGTGTCTTATAAACAACATGTTTAATATCCTATAACAGTAACCAGTTGAAAGTAGGTGAAACATACATGTGCGCCGGCCTTCTCGTCCAGCTTCCAGAGGAACCGATAGAACCGAAACCCGCCCTCCCGCTTGAACAGGAGTTTACGGTTAGTGTAACTTTATACAGTGCTCGTGCTTGGTTATCTGACAATGACACTTTCTCACAAACTATCTGGAAAGCTACCCGCTTCGCTTCTTCATCACATGCTCGCAAGGCCATCTTTCCAGTCGGTACTGTTAAAATTTTAAATTTTTCTGACGATACAATAACAGTTACTGCATCCTCAGAATCAGATGATGCTCTTAAAATAATCGTCCCTCCTCATTCTGAAGCTGCTTTAACGTCTAGTTCTTTATCTGATGTGCAAGCCAGTACATCAGGAGGGGCAAGTAAAGTCACATTTCTCTTTCATATCTTTTTCTCTAGGGAACCTCGTCCAGCCAAATAACGATAGAAAAGGTACAGTAATATACACTGTACCTTTTTCCCGCGCTCTATTCTCTTGATTTAATTAGTTCAATATTATAAGTTTCGATATCTGTTAACTTTCCTGTAAAATAAGGATTTTCTCTATACCAAGACTGTTTTGCAAAATACGCTTGCATATCTTTCGTTTGAAAAATATGTCCATGCCTTGCATATATTTCATTTCTAGCAATTTTCAACTGTTCTTTCGATAAATATGTTAAATCTGTGCTCGTTAATTTTCGAATATCACTATCAGGAAAGATGAAACCATTATATACATACCCAGTCGCGGGCGTTGGAGTAACATTATAAACAACTGTTTTTTCTGCACTTTTCGTTTGGAATGGAAGATTATAAGACGAAAGTGCCGTTACCGTCTCTACTTTTGTCGTTTCCCGTCCATTTTCTCCATTTCGTTCTAAATAAATTTTCGCGCTTCCATCAGTCGCTACAGGCCCCCATGTAATTTCTTCTCCTGCGAGCGCTGTAACTGGTTTTTGATTTACGTACAATGTTGCACCAGGCGCGTTCGTTTGAACTGTAATATATTGACCTTGCAACGTTAAATCTACCGTTACGTTATTTTGGCTTTGTTTCATAAGTACAACCTTTTCCTCACGCGATAGTTTTACGTAGTCATTTTTATATTCTGATTGAAACACTTGATTTCCCGGAAGAAATGGCCCATATTGCTTCTCAAACTTTTTGTCATCTGTCTTATCAATTTCTTTTCCGTTCATTTTTAACGATACGTCTTTTTCATTTGAAAGCAAAGTTGCATAGTACGTCTTCGCTTTCAATTTATATCGATCAAATATAAAGAAATACTTTCCGTCTTTCGTTAATGAAAAATCAGCTCTTTCTATTCCGTCCCGTTGTTTTTCACCTTGTCTCAAATATTCTTTTAATTCATTCACGTAAGATGGATTTTCTTTTATATATGAAAATAGAGGCGTTACGCTCTCTCTCGTTATCATAACCGATGGATCATCTGCCGTAACGATCTCAGCTAATTTCTCTCCGTCCCTCTCTTGTAAAATCGTAATCATCCGGTCTACTTGTGCCACCTGCGTATAATACGACAATCCGTACAAATACAATCCAATAATCGCTATAACAAATAGCGCTAACAGTGTAATGCCAACTTTTACACCACCGCTCATGTTCTTCTTTACTACAGAACGTCCCCTCTTCGTCCCGCAGTTTTGACAAAACTGCACACCATCTTCAAACTGAACTCCGCACTTTGTACATACATTCATCCAGTCAACCACCTTTTCATTAGAAGCCAGTTATTCCCTGTGTTAAGGCTTGAATTATCGTGCTAATGTAAGACCAAAGTACAATGAATGTTGCAATTCCAATTAAAACATTTGCAATAATAAGTGTGTAAACGAGATCTAATCCGCCATTGTCTAGCTTTAATACGGCTACAGTTATACTAATCCCTATATAAGTTGCAGCTACGGATAATAATATCGGTAAGAAAAAGATTAATAAGAAACTAAAAAGAAAAGAAAGGACTAATATGACAATAGCCGGCGTCGCTATCGTTCCCCATATACCGAATACTTCAAGAAACGAAAAAGATGATTTCATCATCTTACCACTTACAAAAATAATAAATCCGACAAATAAAGTTAAAATTAATAAAAAGAAAAAGACCGTTATAGATTCTACAAAAAACGTGGGAGTAGATATATCTGGTGCAAATGTTCTCGTAACTGCTGATGCTGCACTCATCATTCTATAAAAAATACATGCTCCTAAAAAACAAATAAGAACAAGACTTACAATTCCATTTCGTACTTCAATAGCGCCGCTTTGCATAATCGCTGTCGGTGCTTGTAATGCATGTTTAAAAAATTGAAAATAGCCGCTCGCAAACCGCTTCGCTTGCTCTACCGTTTCATTTTGCCGAGCTTCCTTTGCTTGTGCCGCACGTGCTTGTTCCGGCCCTTCTTCTTGGCCACTACTTGCCACTACTTCTTCCGTTAACGAATGTCCACAATTCCCGCAAAATTTTGCCTCCGCTGCATTTTCTGTATGACATGACGGACATTTCATTCTCTTATCCCTCCTTAAGGATATACCGTATAGGGTGTTACAAATTCAATATATGAATTTGTACATAAAACATGACTACAAGAAAAAGATTCTGAAATCCTTCTTCCGAAAGAAAATATATGTGCTAGTAATCTTGAAAAAAAATGCTATTATGAAACAGAATAAATAATATTTTTAACAGATTGGATGACTGGCAATGGAATTGGTAAACTCAATTTTTCAAATACTCCTTACAAGCGTAATCCAATTATTATCTTTAATTGGCGTTATCATTGTAATTGGATTTCTATTAGGCTATTTAGAATCTCTCACACGGATGTATTGGTCGAGAGCTTTTGGACGAAAAGGATTCCTATTAACGGCTTGGATTGGTGTTCCTATTCACGAACTTGGACATGCCATTATGTGCGTGCTGTTCCGTCATAAGATTGTAGCAACGCAGTTCTTCCCGACAGATACAAGTCAAGGGGCTTTAGGTTACGTACAACATCAATACAATCAAAAAAGTGTGTATCAACGGATTGGGAATTTCTTCATCGGCATTGGGCCTATTATTTCTGGTATTACTGCGTTAATCCTTTTAATGCGCTATTTCGTACCAGAATCATATTTTTTATTTAATACAACTCTCGAAAAAACGATTGCTTCTACTTCTATTAATGTAGAAATGATCCAAAACATGCTCTTGTCGACGTTTGTATTATTGAAAAGCTTATTTACAATCGGCAATTTATTGAATCCTTCCTTTTGGTTATTTTTATTTATCTCCATTTGCATTTCCGCACATATCGCTTTAAGTAAACCAGACATTAAAGGATCAATAGACGGTGTTATCGTCATGTTTATCGTTTTATTTTTATTCAACATCATCGCGGGACTGTTTCAATACGACAGTAACCAGCTAATTGGACAGGTTATGAAATATAATATGTATCTCATTGCGTTTTCTAGTGTAGCACTGCTTTTCTCTTGTATTTCTACACTTGTTAGTTTTTCGTTTTATAAAATAAGAAGAGGGCGTTCTTTTTAAACGCCCTCTTCTTATTAATTATTCCCCTTATAATCACAATGCTCAACAGGCACACGAGCATGCCCTTCTTCATCGGTACACCATGACTGTGATTGGAATGCAAGAAAGATACCAATCCATTCTTCTTCCTTTTCAAAGTGAATGAGTATGCCTCCGTCTTGCCATATGCCATCATCACCTTGCCATTTTTCTACATTCCCTTGATTCATATGAATATCATGTATACCGTTTCCTGGTTTGAAATGAAAATAGGAATCTGGTGTATTTTCTTCTGGTCCCCATCTTTCACCAAACGCGTAAATAATTGCTTTTTCTTCTATTGCTCGTTTTATATAACGTTCTATTTTTTCATTTAAATCATTATCTGCTCCTGCTTTTTCGGGAGGCAAAGGAATCATTTGATTTGAGTCAAATAGATTTCCTCTTACATAATCTAAAGCTACTTTCGGTTCATTGTTTTTTATTTCTGTAAAACCGAATGGTAATGTCGGTAAAATATGAATCGCCTCTGACTTAATATTGTTACTCGCAAAATATAAAACTTCTGACGGATAGCTTTCCGATTTTACGTTAATTGCAATACGATAATTTACTCCTGTCTCGCCCTGTAAATGAACTTGATAATGAGGTGTTTTCCCTTTTCCAATCTTTGATTGTATAACTGTACCTTTTAACACACCGTAGTTTTTTAGGGGCATACATTTCATCTCCTATTCATTTAGTAGAAGCTATTCATATTTAAATCATTATCCACTCATAAAAAAAATCCTCCTATGTTAGGAGGATTTTTAATTTCTCAACATATACCAAACAATAACTTCTACCACTACAAGCAAAACCGCACCAAAGATCATTAACGTCGTCTTCTTTAATAGTTCATTTTCACGGTAAGGGATATTACATAAGTAAGCACCTAGTGTAATCCGTGATGGACAAGCGATTGTCGCTACTGATGATGCGGTGTTTTGAAGTGTTGTGACATATTGCCACGGGAGTGCTACGTTTTGTGCGGTTTGCATTTGTAGTTTTATAAACATTGCATTTGATCCTGCGTTACTACCTGTTAAAAATCCACCAATAGCGCCAATAAACGGAGCAACGAAAACGAAAAAGGTTCCAAATGTTTCACCAGCTGTCTTTGCGAGTAATGAATGCATGCCTGATGCACCCATTAGTTCTGAAATGGCGATAAACATTGTCGTCGTAATAGCAAATGGAATCCATTGTTTAATCGTTTGTGAGAGTGATTGTTTAATAATATTAGACGGGATGCGGAAGAAAATAATAGTAAATAAGCAAGTCATACCGAGCCAAAATCCTGGTGAATATAGTAACTCTAATTTGTAAGAGTATGATTTCAAATCAAGAACCGCATATGATCTGAACAAATCATGTAATGCTGGAACGAGGCGAGAAAGTAAAATACAAACTGTTAGAAATATATAAGGGCTAATAATTTTTATAATGGATACTTCTCTCTCCGTTGCAGCCGCATGTTCTGTTATAAGATTTTGCCTACTTTTTCCTTTTAATTTAATGATAAAAAAGCCAAAGGTAATCGTAACGATAGAACTTAATATCCCGGCTAGTTCAACACTTACGTACGCATTAGAAAGATAGATTCCGAGAGAAAATAATAGAAAGAACCCTACTCCTTCTTTCCACTTTTCTATAACCGCTTGCCAGCCGCCAACAACGTGTAAAGAAAGAATAACGAAGTAAGCAAACATCGGAATACTTAATAGCGCTGTATTTGTGCCAAGTGTTGTAAGAGGCATATTTATTAGCTGCGAACCGATAATCGTACCAGTTGCCATTGCGCCCCATGAACTAGCTAGTAAGCCGATGAATGAGAGTAGTACAGCTTGAAATGGTTTATATCCTAGTGAAAGAAAAATAGGTGCTGCAACCATGAAGCCAATACCGAATCCACTTACTGATTCAATAAGCGGGCAAATGCCAAAACACATAAGCAGCATTTGTAATAAGCGATCCTGAGTAACTGCTTCTAGAAAACGTGCTACTTGATCGATGTACCCCATTTTGTTCATGAGGTGAAATAAAAAAATACCGAAAAATAAAACGTACCCGACAATAAAACAAATTAACCATCCTTTAATCGTTGCGTGCACAGTTTCACTTATCCCTAATTGAAACATTGGCGAGAGTAAAACGATTCCAACAGACACAGCATAAGAAATTAACGAGGACCTTAATGACGTTTGTTTAAATAAAAATAAACAAATGAAAATCATCATAATTGGGATAAGTGCCAACAATATGGCCATGTTATCATCTCATTTCGTTTAAAATACAATTTTTAACTATTATATAACAGATACTATAATTTTCAATTGTTTTTACAACAGATTCAAAAAAGGAACCAAACGGCTCCTTTTCATTCACTCCCATTTTCTATTATCCTGAAAAACGGTCTGCTTTCCGACTATTTCTTTCAACACAACAAACACAATGTAAGTACATATTGCTTGCAATATAATATTCCAAAATTTCATTAATGTAAATGAATGAATCCGTAGAAATAATTCGTTTAATAATACAATCGAAACGATACTAAATAATTCTATACTAATCGAAAATAGACATATTCCTAAAATAGACTGTTCTTGAATGCGATTTAAGTTGGAAAAGATGAATACATACCCTAAAAATAGAGCCATTAACTCTATTTTCGTCATGCTAATGAGCCAAGCGTATAGCGGTACAGTTAAAAATAGATATAGTAGTTTACGTCTTAGCATGCCTTCTCACCCTCTAAATTATATGTATTTTCTGTATATTTTAACATTTATTACGCAAAACAAAAAGAAGAGACTACGCCTCTTCTTTTTGTTTTGTTGCATATATTAATTCACATATTTCTTCTTGCTTTTCATTTTCTAAAAGCTCAATGATCTTACTTCCAACGACAACTCCGTCGCATATTGTAACCATTTCTTCTACATGTTCTTTTGTTGAGATGCCAAATCCAGCGACTACTGGTAAGTTGACGTGTGATTTTACTTTTTCTAAGTAACTATGAATCTCCTCTTTAAAGTTTTGACGTACTCCCGTTACGCCCGCTACTGTAACAGCATAAACGAACCCTTCTGATTCACTCGTAATTTTTTCAATTCTTTCAATAGGACTCGTTACGGTAACAAGTGGAATGAGCGCAATGTTTGCCTCTCGAAGTAACGACGCAATAATATTTTGTTCTTCATACGGTAAGTCTGGAACGATGATGCCGTCTACACCTGCTTCTATACAGTTTTCGATGAATCGTTCTTTTCCGAATGCAAGTACTGGATTTAAATATGTCATGAGTACAAACGGAATTTGCACTTCTTTCCTTACCTCTATTAATGCTTGAAAAATACCTTTTACTGTTACACCGCTATCTAGCGCTCGTTTCCCTGCTCTTTGAATCGTTGGACCGTCTGCGACTGGATCCGAAAAAGGAATGCCGATTTCAACGATGCTCGCTCCTGCTTCATCTAAAAAACGAATTCTTTCTTTTAATTTTTCAAAGCCACCATCTCCGCCCATTACGTACGGAATAAATGCTTTCTTACCATTTTCAAACGCTGCTTTAATTTTTTCTACTCCCATTTTTTACACCTCTTCCATATAACGTTTTATACTCTCTACATCTTTATCCCCGCGGCCTGATAAACAAATAACAAGTCCTTCATCTTCCTTCATTTGCGGCGCTAATTTTAATGCGTATGCGACAGCATGTGAACTTTCTAACGCCGGGATAATGCCTTCTTTTTTCGTTAATAATTGAAATGCTTCTAATGCTTCTTCGTCTGTTATCGACTGATAAGAAACGCGGCCAATATCTTTTAGCAAACTATGTTCTGGACCAACACCTGGATAATCAAGTCCTGCTGAAATAGAGTGTGCTTCTTGAATTTGCCCTTCTTCATTTTGCAGAAGATACATCATTGATCCGTGTAAAACACCGACGCTTCCTTTCGTTAAAGTTGCTGCATGCTTTTCTGTATGAACGCCTTTTCCAGCTGCTTCTACGCCGTAAAGAGCAACTTCTTCATCGTGTACGAACGGATAAAACATCCCCATCGCATTACTACCACCTCCAATACAAGCAACGATTGCTTCTGGTACCTTTCCTTCTAACGCCTCATATTGTTTTTTCGTTTCATTTCCAATTACACTTTGGAAATCACGTACAATTTGCGGGAATGGATGTGGTCCGAGAACAGATCCCATAATGTAGTGCGTATCATGCACATGTGAAACCCAGTAACGAAGCGCCTCGTTTACCGCATCTTTTAATGTACCACTACCTACCGCTACACTTTCTACTTTCGCTCCGAGTAATTCCATTCGAAACACATTTAATTTTTGACGTCTTACATCTTCTTCTCCCATAAAAATGACGCATTCTAATCCGAGAAGAGCACATACAGTAGCTGTTGCAACTCCGTGTTGTCCAGCTCCTGTTTCAGCGACAACTTTTTTCTTGCCCATTCGCACTGCAAGTAGTGCCTGACCGATTGTATTGTTAATTTTATGAGCTCCTGTATGATTCAAATCTTCACGTTTTAAATAAATCTTTGCACCTCCGCAATACTTCGTCAGATTTTCAGCGAAATAAAGCGGTGTTTCTCTTCCGACGTACGTTTTTAAATAATGATTTAATTCCTTTTGAAATGCCTCATCTTGCATCGCTTCTTTATATGCTTCTTCTAGTTCTAGTACAGATTGCATTAACGTTTCTGGAACGTATCGTCCTCCGTATATACCGTAATGTCCTTTTTCATCTGGATATGCGTAGTTCATTTGGAACACTCCTTCGCTTTTATAATAAATTGTTTTATTTTCTCTACATCTTTCTTTCCTTCTGTCTCTACTCCGCTGCTCACATCGACCATATAAGGCCGAACAGTTCGAATTGCTTCTTCTATATTAAGAGCGTTTAATCCACCAGCTAATATCGTTTTCTTTCGCAATTCTTTTGGCATATGCCCAAGTAGTTCCCATGAAAATGTCTTTCCATTTCCTCCATGAAACTTTTCTTTCGGGCTATCAAATAATATATAATCCGTTTCATACCCTTGAGCGTTTTTCATATCACTTTCTGAAGTTACTCCTAGTGATTTTATAGACGGAATATTCAATCTTCTAATTTGATAATTATCTTCATCTCCATGTAGTTGTACATGTGTTAACCCGCACTCATCTGCAATTTTCTGGATCACTTCTACTGATTCATTTACGAAAACACCGATTTTTAACACGTTGGCTGGAAGCTCCTGAATGATTTCTTCCGCTCTCTTTGGAGTGATTTTCCGCTTACTTTCTGCAAAAACAAATCCGAGTGCATCTGCGCCGTATTCGCAAGCACGTTTTGCTGTTTCCATATCAGTGATGCCGCAAATTTTCACTTTCATATATTCACCTTACAGTCTTCAAAAAAGTTACTAATAGAAGATGATGTCATAAGTGCCTCTCCAATTAATACACCTTTTGCTCCTGCTTTTTTAACACGAATAATATCCTCTTTTAAATGAATCCCGCTTTCACTAATCCAAAGTAGTTTCTCCTCATTCAATCTTTTTCCAAGCTTTTCAGTTTGGCTTAAATCTACTTCGAACGTTTTTAAATTACGATTATTAATACCAATAACGTGCGGATTTAATACAATCGCAGTTTCTAATTCCTGTTCATCATGAACTTCAACAATCGCTTCCAATCCTTTTTCTAACACGTAGCTATACAACTCTTTTAACTTCTCTTTCGTTAACGCTGCTACAATTAGTAAAATAATATCTGCTCCCGCTTCATACGCTCTATCGATTTGAATCTTATCGATTATGAAATCTTTACATAAAAGCGGAATGTTACTTTCTTCTCTTGCTGTTTGTAAATCGTGAAACGATCCTTTAAAAAATTGACCATCTGTTAAAACAGAAACTGCTCCTGCACCACATTTCTCATATGTTCCCACTTGTTTTCGTACGTCAACGTGTAAATTGATATCTCCTTTTGATGGTGATGCTCGCTTTACTTCTGCAATGACAGTAAACTGCTGTAACGCTTCTACAAGTGAATGTGCCTTTCTTTTTGTTTTTACTGGTGTATATATTTCATATAACTCCGCAACTTCCTTTTTCTTCTGTTCTACAATTTTATCTAAAATCGTCCCCACTTTAGTTCACCCTTTCTAATTTTTCGTTGCTTGCTGCAATTAATAAGTTTAATTTGGTTAATGCTTTTCCAGAGTCGATGCTATGTGCCGCGAGTTTAATTCCTTCTTCAATCGTTTCCGTTTTTCCATTTGCGAAAAGAGCTAGACCTGCATTTAATAAAACGGTATCGCGGTAAACACTCTTTTCTCCGCTCAATACTTCAAGCGTAATCTTTGCATTTTCTTTTGAATTCCCCCCTCTAATTTCTTCATTTTTCACTCTTGAAAAACCATACTTTTCTGGATCAATACTCATTTCTACTATTTCATTATCTTTTAAAAGGACTACGTGATTTTCCCCTTGTAATGATGCTTCATCTAAAAAACCACTTCCATTTACGACAAGCGCTTGTTTCCGGCCTAACTTTTGTAATACTTGTGCAACTGGTAATAACATATCTCGTTTATAAATACCGACAAATTGTGTTTCTAAATTCACTGGATTTGTTAAAGGGCCAATTAAGTTAAAGATCGTCGGTACGTTTAATTCTTTTCTTATTTTCATAATGCGCCTTAGTGCTGGATGCATCACTGGTGCAAATAAAAATGCAATACCTACATGCTCTAGTAAATAATCAATTTCGCTTGGCGTACTACTAATATTTACACCTAGTTCTTCTAATAAGTCTGCACTTCCTGTTTTACTAGAAACAGCACGATTACCATGTTTTGCAACCTTTACACCTGCTCCTGCCAGTACGAATGCTGATGTTGTGCTAATATTAAACGTTTGAGCACCATCACCACCCGTCCCGCAATTGTCCATTGCTCCTTGTATATGGTTCGAAAACGGCAATGCCTTTTCGCGAAGAGCTCGAACGAGACCGTATATTTCTTCTGCAGTTTCACCTTTCGCTTTCAGTAAGACTAAGAAAGCTGCAATTTCACTTTCTAATATGTTTTCACTTAATAAAAGTAATCCTGCTTTATACATTTCCTCTTCTGTTAAATGTTGACCCTCCACTAATTTACGAAGATAGTTATTCATACTCTTTCCTCCTCTTTTACTTCTGTTAAAAAGGCACGTATTAACTTTCCGCCTTCTTCTGTTGCGATTGATTCCGGATGAAACTGTAATCCGAAGAGCGGATAATAATTGTGACGGACTGCCATTATTTCTCCGTCGTCCATCGCTGTCGCTAATATGTCAAAACACTTTGGCAAGCTCGTTTGCTCTGCAACAAGGGAATGATAGCGCATTGCCGTTAGCGGCTGTGTAGCGTATGAAAAGATTGACGTTCCGTTATGTTTCACACGCGATGTTTTTCCATGTTTAATACGTTCTGCTCTAACAATGTCTCCTCCAAATGCAGCTATAATCGCTTGGTGGCCAAGGCAAATCCCTAATATAGGAACGTTCTTATAAAAATGACGGATGACGTCGATACAAATGCCAGCATCCTCTGGTTTTCCTGGTCCTGGTGAAAGTACAATTCCTCTTGGATTCATCTCTTCTAACTGTTCTATCGTTATTTCATCATTTCTTACAACTACAATTTCTTCTTCATGTTCGCCTAACAGTTGATACAAGTTATATGTGAACGAATCGTAATTATCGATAAGTACAATCATTTCATTACCTCCAAAAGCGCTCTCGCTTTATTTAATGTTTCTTCATATTCAGCTACTGGATCTGAATCGTAAACGACTCCTGCTCCTGCCTGAACGTATGCTTTTTCATCCTTTACGACCATCGTTCGAATGGCGAGCGCCATATCAAGATTTCCTGAAAAACTAACGTATCCAACTGCACCAGCGTATACATTTCTTTTTTCATTCTCTAGTTCATTTATAATTTCCATCGCTCTAATTTTCGGAGCTCCAGAAACCGTCCCTGCTGGTAAGCAATACGCTAACGCATCAAATCCGCCCATTTGTTTTCGCAATGTTCCGTAAACTTCAGATACAATGTGCATAACGTGAGAGTATTTTTCTACTTTCATATATTTATCTATCGTAACCGAGCCGATTTCGCTCACTCTACCAATATCGTTTCGCCCAAGATCTACAAGCATCATATGCTCTGCTCGCTCTTTCTCATTGCCTAACAGTTCTTTTGCGATTTCCTCATCTTCCCTCTTCGTTTTCCCTCTTGGTCTCGTACCAGCAATTGGATTCGTCATCACTTTGCCCTCCCTTACTGATAGTAAACTTTCCGGCGAAGAACCGAGTACAACATAATCTTGAAAATCGATATAGAACATATATGGTGATGGATTTGCAATTCGAAGTTTTCGGTATAACCCGAATGGATTCCCAATACATTCACTTTGTAAACGCTGTGATAGTACGACTTGGAATATGTCTCCCGCTCTTATATGTTCTTTCGCCGTTTCTACCATCTCACAAAACTCTTTTTCCGTTATAGAAGAAGTGAATGATAATGTGGATTGTATTGCATTTACTTCAGCTTCTTCTCCTTGTAGCACTTCCTCTTTGTATACTCGTAGCCTTTCGTATACTTCCTCATAATCTGTTGAATCATCTTGCTTGCATACATATACAAACGACAACTTTTGGCGTAAATGATCGTAAACGATAAACTCACGATATAGTAAAAGGTGTACTTCTGGAATATTTAATGGGTCGTGTAAATCCGCTCCAATGTTTTCATACTGCCGAATGACATCATATCCAATATAACCAACTGCTCCTCCGCAAAATGGAAATGGACTGTCTACTTGTGATGGTGCAATTACTTCTTCTAACACTTGTAGTACATTACCTTGCACCTTTTCTGTTTGACCGAAAATCGTTCGTTCCACTTCCGTACCAACGCTTTTCACTTCTCCATAAGGATTACATCCCAAGTAAGAATAACGTCCTTTATCTTGATGAAGCTGTGAACTTTCTAATAAGAATTTCTTCTTCCCTTTCATACGTCTATATAAAGAAATTGGCGTAATGCTATCTCCTTCTTCTTCAGTGATTACTAAAAATGTCTTTCTCTCTCTTTTTTGTTTTATAAATTCTTCTTTCGTCATCATGTCCTTCACCTCGCCCTGAAAAATAAAAAAGCCCTCTACATATCGAAAATATGTAGAGGACGATAAATATACCGCGGTACCACCTCGTGTTGGATGCAAAAGCATCCCGCTTTGTTCAGGTACAAAATTTATACCTTATCCTTGTAACGGCGGAACCCGGGTTGCCTACTGAAAATAATTGTTCAGCATACCTCTCGTAAGCCCATTCCGTATATGGCACCGTACCGGGCTCCCACCTATTCCCGGCTCTCTGTAACGTCTCCAATATACGTATTCTTCTTACTTAAACGATTTCATTTATTTAATTTTTTATACACAAAAAGGGAGTACTCATCCTATAGAAAGGACGGGTACTCCCGTGGTGCCACCTTAATTCGTTACAAATGTAACGCACTTTACCGTATCAAAAACAATACGTGTCTCTTGTATCGATGAGATCATGTCGCCAAAGCCTACTTCTTTCGTTTCGGTTTGGAAGCTCCGAAGCCCATTCCACATCAATTCCATACTGATTCGCACCAACCATCAGCTCTCTGACATGTTCATCATGTGTACTCTTCTTCATCAACGCTTGCATTTTTTTAAGTTGCACTCATTATAGACCTGACTTTTTTCACAAGTCAATACTTTTTCAAAAATTTTATTTTTCTTTCCTTTCAATATTATATTGACAAAACAACCTCTTTTTATGTAAATATAATAAATACTCTATTAAAAATAAGGTTTTTTGTATGAATATTATATATTAAAAAAGTAAAATGACATCAAAAAACGCTTACATTTCTGAAAATTCGTATTTCTATATGGATTTTTCAGAATAATCATGATAGATTATAAAGTGAAACTTTAATCAGTAGGGGTTTGTTCATCCCACTGATTATTAGTTAAATCAATCGGGCATTTACGGGCAGTTGCTCTCCCATCTAACTTCCTTGCCCAGCCAATTTTAAGGTGGGAGTTTTACTGCCCGTTTATGCGGGATAAATATGCATAACGCATCAAAAGACATGACAAAAGGAAGGGGAACTTCATGAGTACGCAGATGTTAACTTTAACTTCAATCTCTATTTACATGCTCGGGATGTTAGTAATCGGCTATTTCGCCTATAAACGAACGTCCAACTTAACAGATTATATGCTTGGCGGGCGTACACTAGGCCCCGCAGTAACGGCATTAAGTGCTGGAGCATCCGATATGAGTGGTTGGCTTTTAATGGGATTACCAGGTGCAATGTTTAGCGTTGGATTAAGTAGTAGTTGGATTGCGATCGGCCTAACACTAGGCGCATACGCAAACTGGCTTTATGTTGCTCCTCGCTTACGTACCTACTCAGAAATTGCAAATAACTCTATTACTATTCCAGAATTTTTGGAACACCGTTTCCACGACAAATCTCATATGCTACGTTTAGTATCTGGACTTGTTATTATGATTTTCTTTACTTTCTATGTAGCTTCAGGATTAGTTTCAGGCGCTGTATTATTTGAAAATTCATTTGGTATGAACTACCACGTTGGATTATTCATTGTAGCTGGTGTTGTTGTCGCTTACACATTATTTGGTGGTTTCTTAGCAGTGAGTTGGACAGACTTCGTGCAAGGAATCATTATGGTAGTTGCTCTTATTCTTGTTCCTATCGTAACAATTATGAATTCGAACGGACTGGGACCTGCATTTGATACAATTCGTTCTGTAGATCCAACACGTTTAGATATTTTTAAAGGTGCCTCTACTTTAGGGATTATTTCTTTATTTGCATGGGGCCTTGGTTATGTTGGACAACCTCATATTATCGTACGCTTTATGGCGATTTCCTCTGTAAAAGAAATTAAAAGCGCACGAAGAATTGGTATGAGCTGGATGATTTTCTCTGTTGTCGGAGCTATGTTTACTGGCCTTATCGGTATTGCTTACTACTCACAACAAGAGTTAACATTATCTAACCCAGAAACAATTTTCCTTGAACTCGGAAAAATTTTATTCCATCCACTTATTACTGGATTTTTATTAGCAGCTATTTTAGCAGCGATTATGAGTACAATTTCATCTCAATTACTCGTTACTTCTAGCGCTATAACAGAAGATTTATATCGTACATTCTTTAAACGTTCTGCTTCTGATAAAGAACTTGTATTTGTCGGTCGTATGGCTGTACTTGTTATTGCCTTAGTTGGGTGCGCATTAGCGTTTAAACAAAATGATACGATTTTAGCTCTTGTTGGGTACGCTTGGGCTGGATTTGGTTCTTCATTCGGACCTGCTATTTTATTAAGCTTATATTGGAAACGCATGACGAAGTGGGGCGCACTTGCTGGTATGATTTCTGGTGCCGCTACAGTCATTATTTGGACTCAATTCAAATTCTTAAAAGAATTCTTATATGAAATGATTCCTGGTTTTACTATTAGTTTACTAGTAATCGTAATTGTTAGTTTACTAACACAACCTTCAAAAGAAGTTAAAGAGCAATTTGAGGATTTCGAAAAACAACATCGTCATAATTTATAAAAAAATCTCTGCTGTTATCATAACAGCAGAGATTTTTTACAGTTCGACAATCTTTTTATCAAATTTAACAAATTCTTTATGTTTCGTTAAATTTAACATAACACTACTCCTTTATAGTATGAGTATCAGCACTTATACAGAAAGGGGACTCCAACATGTTAGCAGCTTTCCAGCAACAACAAACACGAAAATTTTCACCTATCACAAATACTTCTGCGTCTTGTTTAAACATGCAACCTAACCCGCCTAAAATTTCAATTGCTCCTTCTGTTATTTCAGTCATCGGTGTTCATATGGAAAAACATAAATTAAAAATAAAAACGGGACAAAACATTGTGTTATCAGCTTCCATTTTACCAATACAAGCAACGAATAAAGAGCTTATTTGGTCAAATATGAATTCTGATATCATCACCATATATCCAAAAGGTGACACCGTGACGATTACTGGAAAAAGTGCAGGTAAAGCAGTCGTAATTGTCACAACTGCTGAAGGCAAATTTCGTGACCTATGTGTCATTCATGTACAACCTTATATGACAAATCCAAAGTAAAAGAGTGGCTTCGTAGCCACTCTTTTACTTGATTTCAATATTTGAGTTTTTACTTTTTACAAGGTTAATAAAAAATTGTATATAACCATACATCTTTTTTTGATGGAAATTCTACTAAACTTTCCCCGTCTTGATTTAAGTCAATGAATCTCCTCCCCTTCCCAATTACAATGAAAACAACATTAGAATAGGAGGACGTATTATGACTGAACGAAAGTATGCCTTATTTGCTGGCTTTTCTCTTCTTGTTATGGCATTCAGTGCATTTTTTTCTTACGGTTTTGTTCATGGAAATCTCGTTATACAAGGAGATGCGAGTACAACATTCCATAATATCCAAACTTCAAATTCACTTTTCAAAGCGGAAATCTTCGGTTGGATTATCATTTTCATTACTGATATTGTCGCCTCATGGGCTCTTTATTTCTTTCTAAAGCCGATTCATACTAGCCTCTCATTACTAGCCGCTATGCTTCGTCTTATGTATACAGCTATACTTGGGATTGCTATATTCAATCTAATATTGGCATTATTGCTTTCAAAAAATACAATTGCGAATCCAGAAACATATACAATGTTGTTTCTCAGTGCATTCGAATACATTTGGTCTGTAGGATTGATCATTTTTGGATTGCATCTTTTCGTTTTAGGCTATGTAGCTTTCCTATCTAAACATATACCGAAATGGATTAGTATACTACTATTCTTCGCGTCTATCGGTTATATCGTCATTCACGTCATGAATACGATGTTTTCACAATACGATACGATGATCTCAATCGTGCAAATACTGTTCCAATTGCCGATGGTTGCAGGTGAACTTGGATTTAGTATATGGCTATTGATTCGAGGTGGAAAAAATGCTACTGTTTGAGTCTTTTTTTAATTCTGCTGAATGATTCTGGCGTAATACCTAGATAACTTGCCAATTGATATTGAGGAACACGATTGATTAAATGAGGTCGTTTTTGTAATAATGATTTGTAGCGCTCTTCTGGTGTCGATGCAATAAATAAGGAAAGTTCTTCTTGTACCTCACCGAAATTATATTCAATCATTTGCCGTGTCATCTCTTCTATTTGTGAATATTTCTTATACATGTCCTTTTCACTATCCAGGTCGCCAACTACAACTAGACAATCTTCTAAACACGTTAACGTATGCGGGGATGATTTATCTTGTTTATGATGATTAAAATTTACGATTGCTTGTTCTTCTGTATAAAAATTTGATGTAACCTCTTTCCCTGTTTCATCTATACAATGTTGCCTAATGCATCCTTTTAATACAAAATAACATTTTGAAGGAACATCTCCTTGCCTTAGGAGCACTGTTCCTTTTTTATATTCTTCAATTTGTAATTCACTGAGGATCATGTGCTGCTCTTCTTCACTTAGTGTTGTAAGTTTCTGCATATACTTCTTTAATATGTCTTCCATTTTCCTCCCCCTTCTTCCTCTGTATTTTTATAAAACAAAAAGAGAAGTATCACAACTTCTCTTTTCTCCTCTAACACTATAATTCCTGTGTATACGCTGGCTCGTTTACGACATTTTTTGCTGTTCGCTTTTGTTGCTGCAGTAAGAAAACAGATACACCAAACAATACGAGCATGCTACCGATAATTTGCATTGCATTCAATTTTTCTCCAAGTAAGAAGAACGCAAGTATAGATGCTCCAACAGGTTCTCCTAAAATACTCATTGAAATCGTCGTTGCATTCACATAATTTAACAGCCAGTTATTAATTACATGTGACACTGTCGGCACAACCGCAAGTAAAAGAAAAACAGTCCAATCCCACTTCGTATAACCTGCAAAGGGTACTTGTAATATGACATTATAAATCCCCATAAAAAGACCTGCGAACGCAAAGACTGTAAAGCTATAAATCCAGTGCGATACTTTCTTCACTGTCGTTTGCCCGATAAATAAATAACCGACAACTGCTATTACACTTAGAAAGGATAATATGTCACCATAAATTGCTTGCTTACTTAAACCTAAATCTCCCCAACCAATGCACATTACTCCTAAAATAGCGATTCCCATCGTTGCAATGGCTGAATATGTTGTTCTTTCTTTAAATAGAAAAAAACCTCCAACTAAAGATACGATCGGTTGAAGTGCCAAAATAATTGTTGAACTAGCAACTGTTGTATGCTTTAAAGATTCAAACCATAAAAGAAAATGAAGTGCTAAAAAGAAACCAGATCCAATTAAAAAGCCCCAATCTTTCATTTGAATCCTATTAAATTCCTCTCTTTTTTTCCATACGATAGGCAGCATAATAAGTACGATAATCCATAAGCGATACATACTTAATATTGAAGATGGTGCTGAGGACATCTTTACAAAAACTGCTGCAAACGAAATGGCAATTATAGAAATTGCTAATGGTAGTGCGATTGATTTTTCTTGTTTCAAATCCTGTCTCCCCTCTCACCTGTCAAAAATCCCACTTCATTATATCCGTTTTCTTTCGCAACTTAAATACTAATTTTTTAGATTCTTCGTACCATTATGGTAAAATAGAAATTAAGGCACCAATTAGTGAATATTTCTTTCCTTTTCACTACAAGCGTCGCTCTTACAATCGTTACAGTAAATTTTTATTTAGGGGGATCTACATGAGTCAAACAATAGGGAGAATTGAAGAAATTTCATTTTATAGCGCATCACTTCAAGAAGATGTTACACTTCTCGTTTATTTACCAGTAAATTACACACCACTGCACAAACATACAGTTGTAATTGCACAAGATGGTAGAGATTATTTTCAGCTTGGTAAAGCGCACCGTGTAATTGAGCGCCTTCGTGAAACCGAAGAAATTGACCGTACAATTATTGTCGGTATTCCATATAAAAATGTACATGATCGTAAAGAAAAATATTTCCCAAATGAAGTAAAAAATGCTGCATATATTCGTTTCCTTGCTCATGAACTTGCACCATATATTGATGAAAATTATCCAACGTACCAAATGGGAAAAGGTCGTGTTTTAATTGGTGATTCTCTTGGCGGAACAGTTTCCTTTATGACTGCACTTATGTATCCGCATACATTCGGTAAAGTCGTTATGCAATCACCATTTGTGGATGAGACAGTGATGAACTTAGCAAAAGAATTCAAAGATCCACAGGCGTTAGAACTGTATCACGTCATCGGTACAGAAGAAACGGCTGTAAAGCGTACTGATGGACAAGTATCTGATTTCGTAGGGCCGAACCGTGAGTTAAATACGCTTCTTACAGATAGAAACTTCATCACGCATTATGAGGAATTTGAAGGCAATCATACTTGGAAATATTGGCAGACTGATTTACCGAAAGCCTTCTCTCATATTCTATCAATGAAATAATAGAGAGCAGTATTCAGAATAATTTGATATAATAGATAAAGAGATTTATTTATCTCAAAATCTAACTAGACTTACAAAGGGAGGAATTGGAACATGAAATTAGGAATTGTAATTTTTCCATCTAAAATGATTCAAGATAAAGCGAACGGATTGCGTAAACGTTATGACCCGCACTACGCATTAGTTCCGCCACATATTACATTGAAAACACCCTTTGAGGCGCAAGATGAACAATTAGAGTCGATTGTAAACGAGTTACATACAATCGCAAGTAAAACGAACCCTTTCACCCTTCATGTTGGGAAAGTTGGTTCATTCGCACCTGTTAATAACGTCCTTTACTTTAAAGTAGAAAAAACACCTGAACTTACTTTCTTAAATGAAGAAATGCATAGCGGGTTATTCACGCAAGAACGCGAATATGCTTTCGTACCTCATTTAACAATCGGACAAGGCTTATCAGATGCAGAGCATGCTGATGTGTTGGGCCGATTACGTATGAAAGATTTCTATTACGAACAACCAATTGATCGTTTCCATCTTCTATATCAATTAGAAAATGGAACATGGACTGTACACGAAACATTCCGTCTTGGAAAGGGGAACAACTAATTTGCACGCACAGATTGTACAAACGGACGAACAACTAAGAGATGCATTCTCTGTACGTAAACAAGTGTTTGTAAATGAACAACGTGTCTCTGCTGAAGAAGAGTACGATGAGTTTGAAGAAACTTCAACACACGTTGTTATATATGACAATGATGTTCCAGTTGGTGCTGGACGTTTTCGCACCCTTGATGGTATAGGAAAAATGGAACGCATTTGCGTGCTAAATTCCCATCGGAAAAAAGGCATCGGAAAAATTATTATGGATTCGCTTGAAGCGTATGCAAAAGAAAATTCGCTACCGAAATTGAAACTTCACGCTCAAACACATGCTGAAGATTTCTATAAAAAACTTGGATATGTAACAAGTTCTGATGTATTTATGGAAGCAAATATCCCGCACGTCGTAATGATAAAAGAATTGTAATTTGAAAGCAGGAGGTGACCCCTCCTGTTTTTTTACATTGCTATTTTCTTTTTCTTCCGCTAAAGTTAAATGTTGATGCTATAGTTTTGAAGGTGAACATATGACACAAGAAAAATTTTCACAAAAATCGTTAACACACGCTGATATTCCGCGTGCGACATATCATATTCCGAAAACATCTACCCATTTAATTATGGAAGAAGATGTAGATGCGGCTTATTTCCGCGCTCTCGAGCAACAAAATGTTTTTTTAAACGAAAAACAATTAGAAGCCGTGCGTACAACAGAAGGTCCTGTTCTTACACTAGCTGGTGCCGGAAGCGGGAAAACATCTGTTTTAACAACTCGCGTTGGTTATTTAGTAAATGTAAAACAAGTTCATCCACGAAATATTTTATTACTTACATTTACACAAAAAGCAGCTGAAGAAATACGAAGTCGTGTTGCGAAGTTACCGGGTATGAATCATGCAGCAAGTAGCTACGTAGTTGCTGGTACATTCCACTCTGTTTTCTTAAAATTACTTCGTAGTCAAGGTTATAATCAGCAAATTTTAGCAAATGAAAAACATAAACAAATTATGATAAAGAAAATCTTAAAAGAATTGCGTTTAAAAGACGATTATGATGCGGAAACGATGCTCGCGATGATTTCACTTGAGAAAAACAAATTAAATCGTCCGAAAGATGTAAAAGCGAAAACACCAGTCGAACAAGAATTTAAAGAAGTATACGAACGTTTTGAAGAGGTAAAACAAAGATACAATTATATTGATTTCGATGACATCTTATTGGAAACATATTATATGTTAGAAAATAATGCTCCTTTACTAACTCAATTACAACAACGTTTTCACTACATTGAAGTAGATGAGTTTCAAGATACATCGTATGCACAATATGAAATCGTAAAATTGTTAGCCACGCCAAGAAATAATTTATTTATCGCAGGTGATGACGACCAGGCGATATACGGCTGGCGAGGAGCAAGTCACCAAATTATTTTATCTTTTCCCAAAGAATTTGATAACACAACAATCATTGCACTAAATACGAATTATCGATCCAACCCCTTTATCGTCGGGCTTGGAAATGAAGTTATAAAATTAAATCAAGAACGTTTTGATAAAGAGCTATACTCTGTTCGTGAGGAAGGTGTACAACCTTTTTATGCAAGACCTGCTACGACTCTTGATGAAGCAAATCAAATTTTGCAGCTTATTCAAGAAAAAGTAGAGAGTGGTGAACGAAACTATAAAGATTTTTGTTTACTGTATCGCACACATTCTGTAAGTCGTTCGTTACTTGATCAGCTTACCATTCATAAAATCCCGTTTATTAAACACGGAGCGAGCCAATCATTTTATGAACATTCTTTAATTAAGCCTGTATTAGATCATTTAAGACTCGTGATTGAGCCGTTTCGACTAGAATCACTTTCAAACATATTGCCGACGATGTATATCGGACGTGATGATTGTATTTCATTTATTGAACGTGAACAATGGAAATATGGTGAGGGGCGCTTCCCTTCTCTTCTTCATTTCTTACTATTAAATCCAAGCTTAAAACCTTTTCAAGTGAAAAAGGTAAATGAGCGCATCGATTTTATTAAGTTTATTAAAGAATTAGAACCGAAAAAAGCATTAAAAGAAATCATTCATGGTAAAGGAAAATATTTAGAGTACTTACAAAGTAACGATCGTTCTTCCTTTACAATGCATAAAGACATACAAGAAGAAATGTTGGAAGAATTAATGGAGTCTGCAACTCGTTTCACCGATATTCCAGCTTATTTACAATTTATCGACGAGGCGATTCAAGGTCAAAAAGAAATGGAAGCATTAAAAACAATGCCGCAAAAAGATGCCGTTTCACTTATGTCAATTCATAACGCAAAAGGCCTTGAATTTCCATGTGTCTTTTTACTTGGAGCGAGTGATGGAATCCTGCCTCATACTTCTTCTTTAAAAGATGCAAATGATCGTGTTACGGAAACTTCTGAAGCGTTAGAAGAAGAACGCCGATTACTTTATGTTGCCATTACACGTGCGAAAGAAGAACTTTACATTTCTTCTCCGCAATTTTTCAGAGGAAAGAAATTAGATATATCTCGTTTTTTATATACTGTGCGAAAAGATTTACCTGAAAAGACATCCACTAAATAAGGATGTCTTTTTTTATATCACGTTATGTACATCCCTCCTATATAAATTCCTTGTTTTTATCGTGAGAATTAACGTAATATCAGCCATATCCCACTCATATTGTAATAGTGTATGTCAGAACTCACGAGAAGGAGTGAACATAATGAGCTGCAATTGTAATGAAGATCATCAACATGAGTGTGATTTCAACTGTGTATCGAATGTTGTTCGTTTTATACATGAACTACAAGAATGTGCAACGACAACATGTGGATCTGGTTGCGAAGTTCCATTTTTAGGTGCACATAACAATGCATCAGTAGCGAATACACGTCCTTTTATTTTATACACAAAAACTGGAGAACCTTTTGAAGCATTTGCACCATCTTCAAGCCTTACTAGCTGCCGATCTCCTATTTTCCGCGTAGAAAGTATAGATGATGATGACTGTGCTGTATTGCGTGTATTAACTGTAGTTTTAGGTGATGGTACCGCTGTACCACCTGGTGACGACCCAATCTGTACGTTTTTAGCTGTACCAAATGCAAGACTAATATCAACCTCCACTTGCATTACTGTTGATTTAAGTTGCTTCTGCGCTATTCAATGCTTACGTGATGTTTCTATTTAAAACTAAATAATGAGTTAAGCATGGATTGGGTGGCAGAGTATTCTGCCACCCAATCCATGCTTAAAGAGTATTCTTATGTAAATTTCTTAAAATTGGGAACTTGTCTAGAACATAGAACCTGTCCTTTTCATTAACTGAAAGTAGAAACAGATAAAGGAGTGAAAAACATGTTCTCTTCTGATTGCGAATTTACTAAAATCGATTGTGAGGCGAAGCCAGCTAGTACACTACCTGCCTTTGGTTTTGCTTTCAACGCGTCTGCACCTCAGTTTGCTTCACTATTTACACCACTATTATTACCTAGCGTAAGTCCAAACCCAAATATTACTGTTCCTGTAATAAATGATACAGTAAGTGTCGGAGATGGCATTCGAATTCTACGAGCTGGTATTTATCAAATTAGTTATACATTAACAATTAGTCTTGATAACGTACCTACTGCACCAGAAGCTGGTCGTTTCTTCTTATCATTAAATACACCAGCTAACATTATTCCTGGATCAGGTACAGCAGTTCGTTCTAACGTTATTGGTACTGGTGAAGTAGACGTATCCAGCGGTGTTATTCTTATTAACTTAAATCCTGGTGACTTAATTCAAATTGTGCCAGTTCAGTTAATTGGAACTGTAGACATTCGTGCTGCAGCATTAACAGTTGCACAAATTAGCTAGTAAAAAGCGGTATTTCTTATACAGAAATACCGCTTTTTATATATAATAAAAAACACTCACAGTAGCATGAGTGTTTCATTCTTCATATTGTTTTATTGTGTTCTTCTTTTTCCCACAATTGCATCCCTTTTTCTTCACAAATCCTTGTTGTTGTAATTGTTCTTGATATGCCTGTTGTTGTGCTTGGTGTTGTTGCTGTATATGATACCACTGCTGCAGGTCATATGAATTCTGCCTTGGATTATTGCTCACAGCAAACATCTCCTCTACTGTCAATTCTGTCTATTTACTATATGAACAACTCTTTATTTCCGTTCCCTCATTCTTTTAAACTCCGCTTTTTCTCGTATTATGAAAATATATTATTCTCCCATAAAATATCCTGTAATTGTTTCAATGATTGCTGCCGCTCCTGCAATAGCTAATAATGCAAGTAACGGTTCCGCAACGATAGGGATCCAATTATATAAGACTAATAAAAAAGCACTAACCCATACACCTGTACACCAATAACAGCTTAATAATTCGCCAATCCACTTTCTTAATCCATTACCTTTCACTTTTGTAAACGTTGATACACTTCCATCCGGCTCCGTAATCTCTAATTCATCAATAAATGGTCTTCGCAAAAAGGCTGTAATTTTATCATAAACAATTAAACGAGTGAGCCTAAAAGCAGCTAACGCAAAAATAAAAAATAAAAGCCAGCTTGTAAACAGCATAATTCCACCTACCCTTATCCTCTTTCGCCTATTTAAAAAAAAAGGTCTTGAGATTGTGACCAAATCTCCTCGACTCCAATATCTTATTAATGTAAATACAAACAAGAAGATAAGGAGTGACATTAATGAGTTGTAACGAAAATAAACACCATGGCTCTTCTCATTGTGTAGTTGACGTTGTAAAATTCATCAATGAATTACAAGATTGTTCTACAACAACATGTGGATCTGGTTGTGAAATCCCATTTTTAGGTGCACACAATACTGCATCAGTAGCAAATACACGCCCTTTTATTTTATACACAAAAACTGGAGAACCTTTTGAAGCATTTGCACCATCTTCAAGCCTTACTAGCTGCCGATCTCCAATTTTCCGTGTGGAAAGTGTAGATGATGATAGCTGTGCTGTGCTACGTGTATTAACTGTAGTATTAGGTGACGGTACTCCGGTACCACCTGGTGACGATCCAATTTGTACGTTTTTAGCTGTACCAAATGCAAGATTAATATCTACAACTACTTGCATTACTGTTGATTTAAGCTGTTTCTGTGCGATTCAATGCTTACGCGACGTTTCTATCGTAAAGTAAACTAAAAAACTATTGGGGTGGTAGAAGCTTTCTACCACCTTTACATATTTAAAAACCGGCCATACTAATCGATTGGATATCATCTATAGACAACCTAATATCTCTCATACTATTTTGCGGCATAATAGATACAATGCCATGACGATACGATATGATCGATCCAACATATGAGACTGTAGCTGTTTTTATTCTGCATCTTACTTTCGGAATGTAATGAGGGCGGTTTAGTAAAAAATGAATTTTTTCATCATTATTCATATCCTTAAATGATTTATTATACGGGACAGTTCTTACTGGTTCTGGTTCTTGCTCTTCTTGTTCTATGTGTTCTTCTTTTTCTTCTTCTATTTTTTCTTCCACTTGCTGCTCTTCTTGTTGTTCTTGTTCTATTACCTCTTCCACAGCACTTCTTACAATATTTTCTTGTCTATTACTTTTCTCTTTTTGATCTTCATTTTCAAAGTTTGTCAGGATAATCCTTTTTATTTTCGGTGCAGCAAGTTCTAAACTTACTTGCGTGATATATAACAACGGTTTTCCAACTGTTGAACTTTTATTTTTATTCTTCACACTCGTCCCTCCCACTTCCATACGTAGCTAAATAAATCGTGTACTATTATAGTTATATTCATCACGTGGTAAGAACTTTCGTTAAAAATCGTTCTTTCTAAGAACAAATAAAAAGGACAATCTTCAGCATTTAGAGATTGTCCTTTAAAAATTAATATTATATTTATCCTAGGATATGATACCCTGAATCAACATGAATGTTTTCTCCTGTTACACCGCGTGCTAAATCACTGAATAGGAATACTGCTGTATCGCCAACTTCTTCTTGCGTTGTTGTACGACGAAGTGGTGCGCGCTCCTCAATTTCTCTTAAGATTGAGTTGAAATCGCCTACACCTTTTGCAGATAACGTACGAATTGGACCTGCAGAAATAGCGTTAACACGAATACCGTGTTGACCTAAATCGTTCGCTAAATATTTCACGCTCGCTTCTAATGAAGCTTTCGCAACACCCATAACGTTATAATTTTTCACAACGCGCTCGCCGCCAAGGTATGTTAATGTTAAAATATTTCCGCCTTCTGTCATTACTTTCTTCGCTTCTCTTGCTACAGCTGTTAAAGAGAATGCGCTAATATTTTGTGCAAGTAAAAATCCATCGCGAGAAGTATCTACAAATTCACCTTTTAAGTCATCGCGATTTGCAAAAGCAATACAATGTGCTACACCGTGAATAGTACCTACTTCTTGTTTAATTGTTTCAAAGCAAGCTGTAAGTTCCTCATCATTCGTTACATCACAAGGTAATACAAGTGATTCTTGTCCTTCTAATGTGTTCGCTAATTCACGAACGTTTCTTTCTAAACGTTCTCCTGCATATGTGAATATTAATTTTGCACCTGCATTATGCAAAGAGCGAGCTATTCCCCATGCAATACTTCTTTGGTTCGCAACGCCCATAACAACAAATGTTTTCCCTTGTAATAGTTCCATGATATATCCTCCCAGAAATACTTATACTTGTTATTAGTACCTGATACTATAATTATAGTACCATAAAACCGCTTAAAGGCAAACAAAAAAGTCATTAACAGAAATTTGTTAATGACTTTTGGTTTCTATAAAAAACCGCTCTAATCCTTCTTCCCAAGACGGCATTTGTGAAAAACCATTTAATCGTAGCATGTTATGTTGAAAAATAGAATATTTGGGCCTCGCAGCCGCAGCCCCGAATTCTTCCGTTGAAACAGGTAATACATTCACTTTCATATTGGCGTACGAAAATATCTTTTGTGCAAATTCAAACCAAGAGCATGAGCCTCTGTTTGATACGTGGTATGTACCGTATAAAGAAGTATGAATGAGCTTATTAATAACCATATTTAAATCCGCCACATACGTAGGAGAGCCAACTTGATCCGCTACAACAGATATTTCATTTCTTTCTTTTCCTAATCGCATCATCGTTTTGACAAAATTATTTCCATATTTACCATATAGCCACGATGTGCGAACGATAAAATATTTATTATGTAACTCTTTGACAAACTGCTCCCCCGCATACTTAGAGGCCCCATATATATTTATCGGCGCTGGACTATGAAATTCGTCGTATCCATCTGGTCTGGCGCCTTGAAATACATAATCAGTACTAATATAAACTAGCTTCGCTCCTACTAATTGTGAAGCAACCGCTACATTTCGAGCTCCGATTGCATTTATTCTATATGCAAGGTCCTGTTCTTTCTCCGCATGATCTACTTTCGTATAAGCAGCACAATGAATAATTATATGTGGTTTTATTTCTTGTACCACTTGTTGTATTCGGGATATATTTGTCACATCTAATAACTTTTTATCAAATGGATATATATCATATTCTTCAGAGTCTAACTCTTCAAATAGTTGCTTTCCTAATTGACCGTTTGCTCCTGTTATGATAACCCTCTCTTTCATACAACATGCCCCTTACTGGTCTTTTAGTGGTTTCCACCATTCCTTATTCTTTTCATACCATTTCACCGTCTCTTGTAATCCTTGTTCAAACGTATATTTCGGTTCCCAATCAAATTCATTCTTCATTTTCTCTGCATCAATCGCATAACGACGATCGTGCCCTAAACGATCTGTAACATATTCAATGTCTTTTTTTGTTTTTCCTAAAAGATTAATAATTTGTTCCACAACTTCTACATTTGTTTTTTCATTATTTCCACCTATATTATATACTTCTCCTACACGCCCCTTATGCAGAACAACGTCAATCGCACTGCAATGATCCGTTACATGTAACCAATCTCTTACATTTAATCCATCGCCATATAACGGTAATTTTTTTCCTTCCAGTGCATTCGTAACCATTAACGGAATTAATTTTTCAGGATATTGATACGGCCCGTAGTTATTGGAACAACGCGTTACTATAACTGGTAATTGATATGTTTTATAGTAAGATAGAGCTATCATGTCCGCACTCGCCTTACTTGAAGAATATGGACTATTTGGAGCTAACGGTGTTTTCTCTGTAAACTTCCCTGTTTTTCCTAAAGAGCCATACACTTCATCCGTTGACACTTGCACAAGTTTTATATGCGAATATTTTTTAACTAGTTCTAATAAAGTGACCGTTCCAATTACATTTGTATCATAAAAAGGAATCGGATTTTCAATACTACGGTCCACATGTGATTCAGCTGCAAAATTTACAATCACTTGTACGTCTCGCTCTTTTATAACGTGTTCTAATAGCTCTCCATTTTGAATTTCTCCTTTTACAAAAGAGTAATTCGGGTGATCCTGAAGAGATTTTACGTTATTTAAATTCCCGCTATATGTTAATGCATCGTAATTAATAATTTTATATGTTTCGTAACTTTGTAGCATGTAATGGACGAAATTACTTCCAATAAATCCAGCCCCACCTGTTACTAATATATTCATAAACAACGCTCCTACTTAAAAACTATCTTCATATTCCTCTAGTAATGGTAATATCTGATCCTTATCGGACAATATAGGATCGGTTACTGGCCAAGGAATTGCTAAATCTTTATCTTCCCAAAGTAATCCTGAGTCATGCTCTGCGCTATAATATTCATCTACTTTATACATAACGATAGTATGCGGAACAAGCGTGCAAAATCCATGCGCAAACCCTTTTGGCACTAGTAATTGCCGATGGTTATCTGCACTTAAAATATATCCTTTCCATTGTTTAAATGTTGGTGATTTTTTTCGTAAATCAACGATAACATCATAAATTGCCCCTTGCATAACTTGAATGAGTTTCGTTTGTGCTTTCGGTTTTTTTTGAAAGTGTAGTCCCCGAATCGTTCCTGCCTTAGCCGAATAAGATACGTTATCCTGTACAAATGAATACGTTATCCCTAATGTTTCTAGCACCTGCTTATTATAACTCTCTGAAAAAAAGCCACGCTCGTCTCCAAACAACCTCGGTTCTAACAATTTTGCATCGGTAAAATTTGTTTCTACAACTTTCATATTCTCACCTATTCTCCGTTAAACTGTTTCCCAAAATTAATATCACGCGCTAACGTATTCGCCTTTTGAAGCGAAGCATGAGTTCCCGCATCAGTCCACCAGCCGCTCATTTCATTATAAGTAAGTACCCCTCGTTTTAAATACCAATTATTTATATCTGTAATTTCAAGTTCTCCCCGTGCAGAAGGTTTTAATTCTTTAATATAAGAAAAGACTTTCGAATCATACAAATAAATTCCCGTAACCGCATAAGAACTTTTCGGCTCTTTCGGCTTTTCTTCAATTTCAACTATTTTTCGGTTTTGAATATGTGCTACGCCAAATCTTTCGGGATCTTCTACAGATTGCAATAGCACTTTCGCACCTTCTTTTTGATTTGCAAACTCTTCAACATACGGAAGAATATCATCTGAAAAAATATTATCCCCTAATATAACTACCATACGATCATTCCCGACGAAATCTTCACAAAGCCCTAACGCCTGTGCTATCCCGCCCGCTTTATCTTGCACACGATACGTAAAGGACACTCCAAATTCATGACCACTCCCTAAAAAGCTAACAACATCCCCCATATGCTCTTTACCCGTAATAATCATAATATCTGTAATATCGCATTGTTTTAGCTTATATACCGCATGATAAATCATCGGATACCGACCAACAGGAAGTAAATGTTTATTCGTTACTTTCGTTATTGGATATAATCTCGATCCAGTACCACCTGCTAAAATAATTCCTTTCACTTTTCATCTCTCCTTTATGATGGAGATAATATATCTTTGTAATGTTCTACAAACACTTTCCGGTACTTCTCATATGTATCCGCATCAAACTCATCCCCGTTGTAATGAATACACCATAAATTTGCTTGATTTGGGATACCAATTAAATAACCAGCCCTTTGAAACTCTAAAGACTGTGACACATCATAAAAGTGAAACCCTTGAAACAAATCTTCTCGCCACGGAATATCATACTGCGTTGCCATGAATAAACCATCAATTGCCTGAACTGACAAAAATGGTTGATTACCATAAAAAACCTGATCTAAATTTAATAATTGATAATTCCGTCTTCTATACTCAATCACTTTCCCTACTAAATTTTTTCCTTCCCACCATATCCCGTTATTCGGTAAAAACTGAGCCCCAGCGACTCCTATTAAACCAAGCTTTTCATTTTCTTTAAAAAGAGATATAAGTGTAGAAAACATGTCTCGATTAATAAGATATGTATCTTGATGTATATACACTTTGTATTTCGCTGGATATGAAAGGGCTCGGTTGTATGCACTTGCCATACTTTGCGCATCTCGTATCGGAAAAATTTGCACGACATAACCAGAGGGAACAAAAATGTTTCTTATTTGGCTCTCACATTGTTTGAAAAGCTCCTCATTATTTACACAAACAACGACTAATATTGTATGATCTTTCATTTTTGTCCCCCCTTTTATTCTTCCTTATTTACATCTGACATATAGTGTTCCACAAATATTTTCCGATACTTTTCATAGTTCGTCATATTCACATCAAAATGATAATGGATACACCAAGCATCGCGCTGTACAGGTACACCGACTGTATATCCTGCTTTTTTAAATTCAAATGATTGGGATACATCATAAAAATCAAATCCGTCAAATAAGTCTTCTCGCCACGGAACATCATATTGTGTCGCCATTAATAAACCATCAATACATTCTACAGGAATAAATGTTTTTGATTCATGATACGGTTGTTCTAAACTTGCCATATAAAACAAATCATTCATATAACCAATGACTTTTCCTACAATTCCACGCCCTTCGTTCCATACGCCAGTCGGAGGAACATATTGCGCTCCAACCATCCCAATCATCCCAAGGTTTTCATGTTCCTCAAATAATTGAAGTAATCCGTATAAAAAAGCCCTATTTATAATAAAAACATCTTGATGTAAATACACTTTATACTTCGCTGGATGCGAAATGGCTTGATTGTATCCACTCGTCATACTTTTCGCATTTCGAATCGGCATAAATTGGACAATATACCCTGGCGGTACTAACAATTGCAATATATGTCGCACGCAGTTTGCATACAATTTCCGATCATTTATGCATGTAACAAATAATATTGTTTTGTCTGCAGCACTCATAATTGTGATTTTTCAGCTTCAATAATATACTGAAATACAACTGTCTCAGCCATGAAGCCACTTCCAAGACGATATTTTTTACAAATTCCATATAACTCCTCAATAAGCGACTCATACATTTTATGATCAACATATACACGATCTACTTTACTAATTGAATATCCTGCTTTTAAAAACATTCTTAGCATTTCATTGAATGTAAAGAAACGAATATGTGTTTTATCTAATAAACCATATTCTGTATACGTCCAATTTCCAGCAAGTAAGGGAGCTAATACTGAAATATGAGCAACGTTTGGTATACTTGCTAAAATCACACCATTTTGCTTTATATATGGCTTAACCTTTTCAATCACAGCCCACGGATCAAATAAATGCTCTAATACATCCCCAAATAGGACGCAATCAAATTGCCCCTCCTCATAAGGAAGATCTATTTTTTCTATATCCCCTAAAATAACATGATCTAGTCTTTCCTTCGCTTTTTCTGCCGCCTCTGGAAATGCCTCTATTCCTGATACACGTGTACCGTTTTCTTTAATAGCTGCTCCCAATGCACCGCTCGAGCAACCAATATCAAGAACTTCTTTCCATTCCTTTTTTATATGCTTTAATAAATTCGGATTCGCTGCATTATAATAATGCTCGGATTTTTCTTCATATAAAGAACTTTTTTCGCGATTCATTTCACACACTCCTTATGCAAATTGAATTAGAAATATAAATCTCATATGAATTCTATAAAGTGCAGATTTTGTTCATCCCCCAATGATTATTAGCCCGCAAATAGCAGTATAAAATCTTTTATTTATATTGGTTACGTTACTGATACTCTAATATATAACCAATCTATTAGAGTTAGAATAGCGATAAATCATTTCTAAAAAACGAAACCTATTACACTTTATATGGTTTATCAAAAACTCCCCGAAAATATTTACGGTTATATTCAATTGCAGCATTATTCGGAACATAAGAAGCTGCTAATTCATTGTAATAATACGCTTTATCCTGCTCCCCTAACCTGCTATAACAAATACACATTTGTAAATAGGGTAGCCATGTGTAGCTAGCTGGACTATGGAAAGGACTTTCCGTTGCCATTGGTACTTCCGTGGCAAGTTTAAACCAAAATATCGCTTCATTATATTTTTCTTGTTCCATATATATATATCCTATTCTTGTACAATTCTCTCCTCTAGGGACGTCATACCGAAACGACTTCACACAAGATTCGATTGCCTTCTCCCACATTCCTAGCTTTGCATAGCAATCTCCTAACTTACCACATGCATAAATTTTCTCTTCATACCATCCTTCGTCTTGATTAAGAAATGTTTCATATAGAAGAACTGCATCATCATATTTTTGGTTATCCGTAGATTCATTTGCGTAATAAAATAAATCTCTCGGACTTAATTCTTCACCTGCCGCTACAGTATTTTGAAAAATTTTCAAATTACGATTTGTTACTTTTTTTTCTTTTTTATGTGTAATAGCAACATTACTACTAAAAACCTCACCAGAAATAGCTAAATACTCATGAACCTTTCCAAACCATTGAAATTGTTTTTCACGCTTTACAAGTCGATTTCTTTTTGTACAATATAAAGGTTTCCCGTTAGAATCCATTGCAAGATGATAAGGCATCGAAACAGCATCAATTTTAGGATCTAATTCTCTTTTTAAAAGTTTCAATGCTTCTTGAGCATCTTCTAATAAGACATCATCTGCATCTAGCCACAATATATACTCTTGCGTCGCTTTTGAAAAAGAAAAATTTCTTGCTGCTGCAAAATCATCAATCCACTGGAAATCATATATGTTAGAAGTGTATTTCTCTACGATTTCTTTCGTTCGATCGACGGAACCTGTATCAACTACTATAATTTCATCCACAATTTTTTCAACTGTTTCTAAACAACGGGCTATTGTCTCCTCCTCATCTCGAACAATCATACATAAACTAATTGTAATTCCTTGCTTGTTCAACATAATCACCCTCTTCCAAATCAATCATATGTTATACATATACTAAACTTTCCATTTTTTTAAATTGTTCAAGTAGTTTAAGATTTCTTTTCAATAATTCAAATGTCCGTGTCATTTTCTTTCGGTTTTGCATCTACTATATAATGAACGCTTTATGGAGGTGAATTTATGTCAAATAATAATTATTCAAATGGATTAAATCCCGATGAATCTTTATCAGCTAGTGCATTTGACCCTAATCTTGTAGGACCTACATTACCACCGATACCACCGTTTACCCTTCCGACTGGGCCGACCGGGCCGACTGGACCTACGGGACCTACGGGGCCAACTGGACCTACTGGGCCAACTGGACCTACGGGACCTACAGGACCTACAGGACCTACAGGACCTACAGGACCTACAGGACCGACTGGTGGCACTGGGACTACTGGACCTACGGGGCCGACTGGTGGCACTGGGACTACTGGACCTACGGGGCCGACTGGTGACACTGGGGCTACTGGACCTACGGGGCCGACTGGTGGCACTGGGACTACTGGGCCTACGGGGCCGACTGGTGACACTGGGGCTACTGGACCTACGGGGCCGACTGGTGGCACTGGGACTACTGGACCGACTGGACCTACTGGACCATCTGGACTAGGGCTTCCAGCAGGATTGTATGCATTTAACTCCGCTGGGATTTCTTTGGATATTGGACTTAATGCTCCAGTACCATTTAATACTGTTGGATCTCAGTTTGGTACAGCAATTTCTCAATTAGATCCTGATACTTTCGTAATTAGTCAAACTGGATTCTATAAAATTACCGTTATCGTATACACTGCAGCAGTAAGTCTATTAGGAGGACTTACAATCCAAGTAAATGGGGTATCTGTTCCAGGTACTGGGGCCACTTTAATCTCAGTTGGAGCACCTATCGTTGTTCAAGCAATTACGCAAATTACGACAACTCCATCATTAATTGAAGTAATCGTTACAGGGCTTGGGCTATCATTAGCTGTTGGTACAAATGCATCTATTATTATTGAAAAAATCGCTTAATTTTTTACTTAGCAGTAAAACTGATATCAGTTTTACTGCTTTTTCAATTTCAAATTCAATCATGAAACATTCGCTATCTACATAATCATATTGTTGTATGACATTTTGCAGGAGGCACAAATATGGAAAGTAAATCTGCTGTTCAGCTTTATCTCGAATTGCTAAAGAAGACCATTTTATTTGAAATATGGTTAGAATATGAGGCATACTTACCCGCATCTCTACATATTTCAAAAGAACTAGAATTCGAGCCAGTTACAGTCCCCCTCCCTTTATTCATTAAGCAATATGCTGAAAACCATAACTTAAAAATTGTAAAACCAAATGTTTCAAAAAGTGAACGCCATGATGGAATGGATTGGCCAAGAGCAGCACATAGCATGATCGGTCGAGAACGTATGAACCAATTACAAGAGGCAATGGAAACCGTTGTTCGTGAAAATATAGAAGGAGATTTTATTGAAACAGGTGTATGGCGCGGAGGATCGTGCATTTTTATGAATGGTTTTTTACAAGCAAACAACATTACGAATCGTAATGTGTGGGTCGCTGATTCATTTGAAGGTTTGCCAGCACCGAATCTAGAACAATATCCAAAAGATTACGGTGATTATTTGCACACATTCGATTATTTACGCGTCTCTTTAGAACAAGTACAAGAGAATTTCAAAAAATATGATTTACTAAATGATCAAGTGAAATTTTTAAAAGGCTGGTTTAAAGATACTTTACCAACAGCACCAATTGAAAAAATAGCAATTGCACGGCTTGATGGTGATATGTACGAATCCACAATGGATGGTCTCGTGAACTTATATGATAAAGTTTCTAAAGGTGGCTATATAATTATCGATGACTACGGGCTACCGCCATGCGCTGAGGCTGTGACAGACTTTAGAAACCAACGAAATTTAAAAGCCCCTATTACTAAAATTGATGTATTTGGCGTTTATTGGAGAAAAGAATAAAAAAGATTTAATCTATAGGAGATTTCATTTTCACTCATCCTTCTCTCACTTCTAATCCAATTAAGTATTCTTTTTCGGAATCTCCTTACATATAACAATTGTTTTCCTGTGTTCTCTCAATACAAATTGAAAATTTTATTAATAGATTTACTGCATCTTCTCATACAAGAAAGGGGTATACTCATGAGTGAACTTAACAAAGAAATGACTTTACTCCCCCCTCCTGAACTCGTCCAATATGTAGGTGGCGACTTCAAAAAAGTTGGAAAAGAGTTCCTAAAGCATTTTATTCAAATTGGCGCTTTAAAACCAAATGAAAAAGTATTAGATGTAGGCTGCGGCGTCGGTCGAATGGCTGTACCATTATTGAATTACTTAAATGATGATGGAGCGTATTATGGATTTGATTTGTTTAAAGATGGAATTACTTGGTGTCAAAATAACATTTCAACTATGCGTAATAATTTTCACTTTGAACATGTTGACATATACAATCAATTCTATAATCCAGAAGGAAAAGAAGATGCCTCTCAATATCGTTTCCCCTATGAAGACGGGACATTCGATTTTATCTTTTTAACTTCTGTATTTACGCATCTTCTCCCAAAAGAATTAGAACATTACGTATCTGAAATTGTACGTGTATTAAAAAAAGACGGGAGATGTTTCATTACATTCTTTCTTATAAATCCTGAATCGTCCTATTATTTAAATGCAGGACAAAGTACATTAGGTTTTTATCATCGAATCGAAAATTGCTACGTTGTAAATAAAGATATTCCGAATTTCGCAGTTGCTTATCCTGAGACAGATATTTGCAATCTATTGAATAAGTACGGCCTAGAAATAATCAATAAGCCGCATTACGGTTTATGGTGCGGCAGACATGAATATACAAGTTACCAAGATATTGTTCTTACAAAAAAAAGCTTCTGAAAGGAAGTTATGTATGATGAATGAAAAAAATCCATCTCTCGTTTCCATCCTTATTCCCACTTATAATCGGCCTCATTATTTCAAAATTGCTCTAGAAAGTGCATTGGCACAAACTTATTCTAATATTGAAATCATCATCGGAGATGATAGTACAAATGATGAAACAGCAACTTTAATACGCGAACAATACTTACCAAATTATAAAAATATAACATACATTCGAAATATCCCTACTCTAGGACAATTTCACAATGACCTTATGCTCATAGAAAAATCAAATGGTGAGTATATAAATTTTTTAATGGACGATGACGTGTTTTATAAGCATAAAATACAAAAAATGATGACCTATTTTGAGCAAGATCCCAATAAAAATCTTGCTCTTGTTACTTCTTATCGAGTACGCATTGATGATCATGGAAATCTAATAGGTGATTCCCATCCAACACAAAGGTTATATAGTGAAGACACCCCATTAAACGGGATATTTTTAGGTAATTGGATGTTAAAGGGTGGACACAACATTATCGGTGAGCCTACAACTACCTTGTTCCGAAAGGAATTGCTCACTGAACCTTTTGGCACCCTTAAAGAGCGACAATATTCTTGTAGTGTTGATATGGCCTCATGGATTTCTTTACTTTCTAAAGGAAATGCAATATACATTTCTGAGCCTTTAAGTCAATTTCGCTACCATGCTGGACAACAAATACACAATAAGCTCCTTCAAGGTTGTGAAGATTTCACACACCTCGTTATAACAGCAAAAGAATATGGCTTTTTACAAAATACTACAGACTATAGAGCAGCTCTACTTAGTGCTTACCAATGGTGTAAAAGTTCCTTAAAATACTATCTTCATCAACTAGATATTTTTCCTGACGCACATGTACGTCTTTCCCATTGTTTGGATATAATTATTAAAGAGTTAAACAATTAAACTACTCTGCAAAATTAAAAGTGTATGGACTATATGTGAATCATTCGTATAGTTCATACATTCTTTCTCATACTATAAAGTGAAACTTTAATCAGCTCTCACCAATCGGGCTTTTACGGGCAGTTGATCCCCCACCTAACTTCTTCGCTTTCGCTGAATTTTGAGGTAGGGGTCTTACTGCCCATTAATGCGGGATAAAATCCATTACTATAAAGAGCAGTAGAAAGGAATACCTACATTGAAAGATCCAAATTCTCAATATCAAATAGACTACGTATTACTATTTATTTTATTTGCCATTGGGATTGTTAGTTGTTGTGCTATTGCAAGTGCGCAAGCCTCTTTACCGCCATTTTTACAAAACGTCAATTTTGTACTAAAGCAAATCCAATGGTATTTCATTGGATTTATAGCCATTGGTGTTATTATGATTATCGACTTCGATCGTTATCAAAAAATTGCTTGGTATTTGTACAGCTTTGCAATGGTACTACTTATTGGACTAGAACTTCAAGTACCAGGTGCCGTTACAATTAAAGGCGCTACCGCTTGGTACAGGCTCCCAGGCATCGGAAATTTTCAGCCTTCTGAAATTATGAAATTATTTTTAATTATCGTCATTGGACGAATTATAGCAAACCATAATGAGAAATATTTTTCCCAAACAATACATGACGATTTTTTACTACTTGGAAAAATATTTGCAACAAGTTTGCCACCACTACTACTCATCGCAAAGGAACCAGATTTAGGAAATACAATGGTCATTTCAGCGATGCTTGCAGCAATGATACTAGTTTCTGGCATACGATGGCGTTTTATTTTCGGATTAGTTTCAGCTACTTTCGTTGCTGGAACTACATTAATATATATTTTTTTTACTCACACAGATTTCTTTAAAGCACACATTTTAAAAGAATATCAATTAAATCGCTTCTACGGATGGTTAGCACCTTACAAATATGATGCACAAGGCTATCAATTAAGACAAGCATTCTTAGCGACTGGATCCGGAGAAATGCAAGGAAAAGGGTGGGAAAATGGACAAGTATATTTTCCAGAACCACATACAGATTTTATTTTCACTAATGTCGCTGAACAATTTGGATTTCTAGGCGCAAGTGTCATTATTTCTCTTTTTTTCTTACTCATTTTTCGAATGATTCATATTGCTTTAGAAAGTAATGATCCTTTCGGTAGTTACATTTGCGCTGGTACAATCGGAATGTTTACTTTCCAAGTATTCCAAAATATCGGGATGACAATCGGATTACTCCCCATTACAGGGATAACATTACCTCTTATGAGCTACGGAGGAAGTTCACTGCTTACATACATGATTGCGATTGGATTCATTTTAAATGTTCGCTCAAGAACGAAAATCTTTATGTTTAAATGAACAACACAAAAACGCTATATTTTTATCTCTATCCTTTTTTAGATATACTAATGAAAAATACGATGGAGGTTTAAATATGAAATATGACATTATAGGAGATATTCATGGATGCTTCCAAGAGTTTCAAAATTTAACAGAGAAGCTAGGATATAACTGGAGTAGCGGTCTACCGGTTCACCCTGACCAACGTAAACTTGCATTCGTTGGCGATATTACAGACCGTGGTCCTCATTCATTACGTATGATTGAAATTGTATGGGAACTTGTCATACATAAAAAAGAAGCTTATTACGCTCCTGGAAATCACTGTAATAAACTATATCGATTTTTCCTTGGGCGTAATGTAACAGTCGCTCACGGACTTGAAACAACTGTTGCTGAATATGAGGCACTTCCTCCTAATAAGCAAAACATTATAAAAGAAAAGTTTATCACTCTTTATGAACAATCACCGCTCTACCACATACTAGATGAAAAAAGAGTAATCGTATGTCACGCTGGGATTCGGCAAGATTACATAGGAAGACGAGATAAAAAAGTACAAACCTTTGTATTATATGGCGATATTACAGGAGAAAAGCATGCCGATGGCTCACCTGTCCGTCGCGATTGGGCGCAAGAATACAAGGGGCAAGCTTGGATTGTATATGGACATACACCAATAGCAGAACCTCGATTCGTCAATCAGACAGTCAATATTGATACTGGTGCTGTATTTGGTGGCAAATTAACCGGATTACGTTATCCTGAAATGGAGACTATCTCTGTCCCTTCTTCTTTACCTTTTGTCGCTGAGAAATTCCGTCCAATTTCATAACTACCTTACTTAGCGAGAGATTACCGTATTATTTAGGCAGATTTCATATGAAACTAGGTAAAGTAATTAAAAAAAGATGCAATAAAGTGCATCTTTTTTTAATTACACTACATATAATGTCGCAGGAGGTGACAGAATGAAGAAAAAATCTTCTAAACAAAAAAGAAAATTCCCCCCTTTATATCTGCCCATGTACGGAATTAACAACTGGTGTAGTATTCGGGCTGCAGCGATAGAAGAACTGGAAGAACAAGAGTCATCAAAAAAAAGCAAAGTAAAACCAACATATGTCTCTTTAGAAAATGCTGTGATGAGCCGCATAATCGATCGCAGAAAAATAAAGATGCAACAAAAAAATAAACAGCTTTCAAATCAAGATGAACAGATACTACATTCTAACCAAACAGAAGAAAAGACGGAAGAAAATATTTCTGTAGCAATAAATAAAAAAGTGGAACCAGAAATTCCAGCTGCTATTATAAACAAAGTAAAAAAAATAAAAGAAGCATTAGCTTCATCGAATGATATACAAATTGAAAAACCACTCATAATTGAGACACCTACACCTGAAAATACAAAAGTTAAAAGGGGCGGCCGATATGCATATGCAGAGGGGCTTCACTCTCATGCGGAGGGCATGGCAGCACATGCGGAAGGCTTATTAACACACGCAAAAGGTTCTTTCTCTCATGCAGAAGGATCAAACTCAAAAGCAACTGGACATAGTTCGCATAGTGAGGGAAGTGAAACGACAGCAGGCGGGGCTTATTCTCATGCGGAGGGTAAACAGACAATTGCTTTAGGCGAAGCAGCACACGCAGAAGGAAACGCAACTATCGCTAACGGATCCTCTTCTCATGCGGAAGGTCATCATACATCAACAGCTCATTTTGCAGGTAGCCATATTATGGGGCGCTTCGGCACTGCAGAAGAAGCTTATTCTTGGTTTATTGCAAATGGTGTAAGCGACACCGACCATAATATCGGGGCTAAATGGCTTGCTCATAATGGAGAAATGTACATTGAGGGCGCGTCTTACAATGCAAGCGGAACGGATTTTGCACAAATGTTTGAAACCGAAGGTTATAAACCTATTGATGTCGGTTATTTCGTTACATTTAGTAACGAAGAAAAAATTCGGATAGCTACTTCACGCGATTCGTTCATTTTAGGAATATCTAGTGCAACCCCTGCCCTTATAGGAAATAGCGGGGCTTTAAGTTGGCAAAAACGTTATAAAACAGATAACTTTGGAAAACGCCAATATGTATGGACGGAAGCCGAAGAAATACAACCTCTTTTAAATACAGAATGGGATCCAACTTGCAAATATGTAGCAAGAAAAGATCGCGCCGAGTGGCTTCCTGTCGGATTAATTGGACAAATGTTAGTACGTGATGACGGCACTTGCGAAGCACATGGATATTGTCGTCCAAATGACAATGGCATTGCTACAAAAGCCGAAAGTGGATTTTTCGTTATAAAGCGTACGGGTGAAAACCAAATTTTAATATTATTCCGCTAAGAAAAAAGGGAACAAAATTCTTTATAATATAAGAATTTTGTCCCCTTTTTAAGTATGCCGCAACACTTCTTGCATATCGCTTGGAAGCTTTATAGTGAAAGACATCTCTTTCTCTAAAATAGGATGATAAAACGTCAAAGATTTACTATGAAGTGCTTGCCGTTTCATTTCATCCCTTCTCCCTCCATATAAGCTATCACCAAGTAACGGATGTCCTATATGAGCCATATGCACACGAATTTGATGCGTTCTTCCTGTCTCAAGCTCAAGCGCTACATGTGTCTTATGATATGTACTATCAATTACCTTAAAATGAGTAACTGCCCTTTGTCCATCCTCACAAACCGTTCGCTCAATAATGCTATCAGATTTTCGACCAATTGGTGCATCAATCATTCCTTCTCGTTCTACAATCTTTCCGTGAACAATTGCTTCATACGTTCGTTTCACAGCTTTTTGTTGATGCTGCTTCGATAAAAGATGATGCACGAAACGATTTTTTGCAATAAGCATAAGCCCCGAAGTATCACGATCTAAACGTGTTACGATGTGCACTGTACTTGCAAGGTGCTGCTTATCATAATGAGATAAAAGCGCATTGGCAACACTCCTTGTCGGATGTTCTCTAGACGGAATCGTTGACATGTTCGCCTCTTTATTAATGATAAGAACCGCGTCATCTTCATATACAATGCTTAAAGGGATATCTTCTGCCATCATCCCTTCACTTCTTTCCTCAACTGGAAAAAAGACACGTAATTCTTCACCAGCACGCAACTGATGACGAACACTCGCATGTTGACCATTTACTTCAATTGCCCCGCCGTGAAACTTTATATCCGTTAAAGCGGCTTTAGAAATACATTTCGTTTTCAAAAATTCCCTAACTAAAGTTCCCTCTTCAGCCGGACCTATATCCCATTTTAATGTAAATCTGTTCAAATATATAACCCTTTCTATTTATCCGCAACAAACGAGTCACGAACTCGTTTCCAGAACGGGAATGGACGGAAACGAACAAATCGTACTTTCTCGTTTGCGACGCGATACTGGATTGATTTCACATCTTGATGAACCATCGTTAAATGATCCACTGTAATTTGTAAGTTCATTCCTGCAGCTGGCTTTAACACACATGTATGATGCTTCGGCAATACGAGCGGCGATCCTACAGTACGAAATACACGATTGTTAATGGACGCCATTTCTGCAATTTGTATCGCTTCAATAGATGGGTGAATAATCGCTCCGCCAAGCGCTTTATTATACGCGGTACTTCCTGAAGGAGTAGAGATACATAGGCCGTCTCCGCGGAATGTTTCAAAATATTCTCCGCGTATTTCTACTTCTGTTACTAATGTACCTTCTGCACTTTTTACAGTCGCCTCATTCATCGCTAAATACTGTGACTCTTTACTTCCATTCACATAGCGAATAATAACTTCTAAAAGCGGATATTCCACCACTTGGAATGGTGTTTTCGCAATTGCAATTACTAATTTCTCTACTTCTGTCGGTAACCAATCTGCATAGAAACCTAGATGTCCTGTATGTACACCAACAAATGCTGTTTCATCCAATCGATTATAATAACGATGAAACGCATATAAAAGCGTTCCATCTCCCCCAACAGAAATTACAATATCGGGTTCCTTTTCATCCATTATAAATCCAAAATCTAGCAAGTACTCTTTCATCGTGCTTGCCAGTGTATCTGATGATTGATCTCCCTTTGACATAATTGTAAATTTCATCGCCCAACACCCTTTAGTTTATGATTCAGAATCTTTCGTTTCTTGCTTTCTTGAAAAAGCCTTTTGCGCTTCTTGAATTTCAAGACGAATAGAAGACATTTCTTCATCTAATAAAAACGCCGCTTCAGCTGCACGTTGCAACCTTATTTTAATATCTTCAGGAAAACGTCCACTATATTTATAATTTAAAGAATGCTCAATTGTTGCCCAAAAGTTCATTGCTAGCGTGCGTATTTGGATTTCTACCAATACTTTTTGTTCACCCTGAATCGTTTGAACAGGATAACTAATGACAACATGATAAGAACGATAACCACTATCTTTCTTTTGCGTAACATAATCACGTTCTTCCACGATTTCAAAGTCATTTCGTTTTCGAAGATATTCTACAACAGGCTTAATCTCATCAACAAATTGACACATCATTCTAAGCCCAGCAATATCCTGCATATCTTCTCTCAATCGGTCTAGCGGTACATTTCTCTTCTCCGCTTTATCAATAATACTTGCAACCGACTTTACCCTTCCTGTTACAAACTCAATTGGAGAATGCTCTGTTAACATTGCAAATTGAGTACGCATTCCTTTTAGTTTCACTTTCAGCTCTGCCACCGCTTGGTGGTAAGGTGCTAAAAATTCTTCCCAATTTCGATTCATTTCAACCACCACCAAAATCAATCCATTTGCTTATAGAAATACTTTTTCTACAGCAGTTACTAGTTCTTCTCCGTAATTTGCATTACCTTCAATATTTTCAACTAAATATTCTACTTCTTCTTTTAATCCTTCTAATTCCATTTCAATGTCATTCACGCGAACGAACATAACCACATCGTTATTCATCGCTTCATGCATTGCTTCCCAGCATGTGTGCGGAATACTTACATAAATGAAAGATGATTCATTTTCTAAGATATATAAAAATGATAAATTGTCTGAGTCTACAAGTACGTGATTACGCGCACTTAACTCCTTTACCTCTATTTCACTATTTTCCGCACAAAAAATAAGAGCATTCTCTCTCTTTTCTACGCTCTTAACTTGGATTTTATTTTGCATGCTCTAACTCCTCCATCTCAACTTCCTGTCTTACTTAACAGTATTATTGTATCATAACATGGACGCAAACAAATAAAACATTGAACCAAATTTATGAAAAAGCGATAATGTGTAAAGAATTATTTTTCAAAAGGAGATTATACAATGACACAAGAAATTGAAATTGAATTCAAAAATATCGTTACAAAAGAAGAATTCGATACATTATGTAAATCGTTTTCTATTGAAGCATTTACAAAACAAGTGAATCACTACTTTGAAACACCTGACTTCTCGTTAAAAGAAGCTGGCTCTGCACTTCGTATTCGTCATAAAGGAAAAACTTATACGTTAACGTTGAAACAACCTGCAGAAATTGGTTTATTAGAAACGCATCAAGTCGTAACAGAAGACGAAGCAAAAATGATGATGGAAACAAACACAATCATTCAAGGAGCAGTAGTAGATCAATTACACAAATTACAAATTCCTGTTTCTGCTTTAACATATATGGGTAGTTTAACAACAGAAAGAGCAGAAACATTATTTAAAGGCGGAACGCTTGTCTTTGATCATAGTTTCTATTACAATCACGATGATTATGAAATTGAATTTGAAGTGCAAGATGAAGAAACAGGAAAAGCTGCATTTATTGATTTATTAACGCAACATAACATACCCGTTCGCCATACAAATAACAAAGTAAAACGCTTTTTCCTTGCCAAACAAAACAAAGCACGCTAAAGTGAAAATTCCACTAGTGAATATGTTTCACTAGTGGATACACCTCACTAAAAAAGGTTACACCCGTAGAATAAGCAAAGAATCTTTGAGAAGGCTGTTTATTTGCCCTCTCGAACATTCCATTGCTACAATAGATATACATTTCATGGAAAAAGGAGTTTATAAAGGATGAGCAAGCAACCGATGACACCATTTGAAGCAATTGGCGGTGAACAATGCATTGCAATATTAGTAGATACATTTTATTCCTATGTCAGTAAACACCCTGACTTATCTCCCATCTTCCCGGAAGATTTAACAGAAACCGCTAGGAAGCAGAAGCAATTTTTAACCCAATATTTAGGTGGTCCTAATTTGTACACTGAAGAACATGGTCATCCTATGTTAAGAGCACGCCATCTCCCGTTTGAGATTACCCCAAAACGAGCAGAGGCTTGGCTATCATGTATGGAGCAAGCAATGGATGATACTGGAGTGCATGGTCATATAAGAGAGTTTGTTTTTGAACGTTTAGCATTAACCGCTCAGCATATGGTTAATACTCCAAACGAAACAGGTGAAGTGTAATGGATAAGCAGGAAGCAAAGCATATAAATATGCCATCTCCTTCCGCATGCGAGCATAAGTCTGTAGAAGCATATTTATTTATTGATCCACTTTGTAAAGATTGCTGGGAAATTGAGCCTTTTATTATTAAACTATGGCTTGAATACGGGAAATACTTCTCTATTCGTCATATCGTAACAGGGAAAGTGGATGGAACGAACGCTTCCTCACACAAATGGAATAAACCTGCTAATATTCGATTTGTGTGGGAAAAGACAACCAGTTTACAAGGTTTTTCATGTGATGGAAAGGTACATATGCAAGAAGCATCGTCAACACCATATTTAGTTTCGATGGCAATTAAGGCAGCGGAGTTGCAAGGCCGAAAAGCAGGTTCGAAGTTTTTGCGAAAACTCCAAGAATACATTTTCCTTGAAAATGTATCAAACCCTGATTGCGAACTATTACTTGCATGTGCGAGAGATAGCAATATTGATGTAGAAGAATTTAAAAAAGATCTACATTCTGCTAGTGCAAAAAAAGCTTTCCAATGTGACTTGAAATTCACGAATGAAATGCATATTACAGAAATACCTTCCCTCGTCTTTTTTCATGCGAACTCAGATGAAGAAGGTATTAAAATCGCTGGAAATTATTCCTACGATGTATACGTACAATTATTGAAAGAACTTGTAAAATGTGAAATTGAGCCAGAACCATTACCACCTTTAGAAGTGCTACTAGAAGCAACACAATTTATATCTTCAAAAGAAGTAGCATTTATTTATGACTGTCCGCAGCAAGAAATTGAGCGCGAACTAAAAAAATTACAACTGAAACGAAAAGTACAAATGATTGAAGTAAAATGCGAACGTTATTGGAAATGGATAGCAAAAGAAAAAGACCTGGTGTAAACACCAGGTCTTCTTCTTTACGGCTTATAAAAATATTAAAGGGGATGGGAGAAATTTTCACGTTCAAACAAAGGGGTATATGTTTGTATGTGAATTCGTTCACGCTTATTATATTACAAGATTCGACGTCAGATGACAACCCCTTTTGTCGAATTTCACACTTTTGTCACATTCTAAACGTTTTCATTTTTGAATAAGCTATAAAAAAGGTCATTTAGGGGGTTTATTTATGAAAAAATCTTATATTGCTCTTCTCTTTCTAGCTGTCATCGTTTCTTTTTTCTTGTACATCCTCTCTCTACTACAAGCTTTTCCTAAAATTATTGCCTTACCTCTTTTATTCGGAATCATCGTTATCACACTCTCTTATTTCAATTATAAAAAACGATTCAAAGGGTTTTAAGTTCAAAAATCAGCCGTAAAGCTATCCTTTCAGTTAGAAAAAATAAAGAAATTCATCTTTTTTTCAACAAATATCGACATTAAATCTATTCAACAAAAAAGACGAGGATACAATCCCTCGTCTTTTTTCATTACTTTTCTTCAAATAATAATGCTTCTAATTCATTTAATTTCTCTTCAAATACTTGTAGTGCCTCTTTTACTGGTTCAGGAGATGCCATATCTACTCCTGCTTTTTTCAGCACTTCAATTGGATAATCAGAGCTTCCTGCTTTTAAGAACTCGTTAATATAACGTTCTACTGCTGGTTGTCCTTCTTCTAAAATCTGTTTAGATAGAGCTGTCGCTGCACTAAATCCTGTTGCGTATTGATATACGTAATAGTTGTAGTAGAAGTGTGGAATACGAGACCATTCTAAACCAATCTCTTCATCGATTACTAAAGCGTCACCGAAATATTTCTTATTTAAATCGTAGTAAATTTCCGTTAGCATGTCTGGCGTAACAGCATGTCCTTCTTGTACTTTCTTATGAATAATATGTTCAAACTCTGCAAACATCGTTTGACGGAATACAGTACCACGGAACCCTTCTAAATAATGATTTAATAAATATAGACGCTCTTTCTTATCTTCTGTCGTTTTTAATAAATAATCATTTAGAAGCGCTTCATTACAAGTAGATGCCACTTCTGCTACGAAGATGGAATAATCACCATATACGTGCGGTTGTGTTTTTCTTGTATAGTAACTATGCACCGAATGACCAAACTCATGAGCAAGTGTAAATAAATTATTTACATTATCATGCCAGTTCATTAAAATATACGGATTTGTTCCATATGCACCAGATGAATATGCCCCGCTTCGTTTTCCTTTATTCTCATACACATCTACCCAGCGATTTTCATATGCCTCTTTCAAAATATCAACATATTCATCACCAAGTACGTTTAAAGATTTTAATAAAAGGTCTTGCGCTTCTTCGTATTTCACATTCATTTTCACTTCTGGTACAAGTGGTGTATATAAATCATACATATGAAGCTCATCAAGTCCTAGTGCACGCTTACGAATATCGATGTAACGGTGTAATAAATGTAAGTTGTCATTTACTGTTTCAACGAGTTGATCGTATACTGCTTCCGGAATATTATTATTGCTCAATGCAGCTTGGCGAGCAGAATCATATTTACGAACACGCGCATTGAAATTATTACGTTTTACTGCTCCACTTAACGTACTTGCGAATGTGTTTTTAAATTTTCCGTACGTTTCATATACAGCTTTAAATGCAGCTTGGCGAACACGAGGATCATCACTTTCTAAAAACTGAATGTAACGGCCATGTGTAATTTCTATTTCTTCTCCGTCTTCCCCTTTAATAGATGGGAATTTTAAATCCGCGTTATTCAACATACCGAATGTATTGCTTGATGAACTCATTACTTCAGATGCTTCCGCTAATAAAGCTTCCTCAGCTTCTGATAATACGTGCGGGCGTTGACGTGTAATTTCTTCTAATGCATGTTCATATACACTTAAATCTCTATTTTCCTTCAAGAATGTTTGTAGTGTATCTTCTGAAATCGATAAAATTTCAGGAACAATATACGCTGTGCTACTAGATACTTGTGAATATAAATTTGTTGCGCGATCATTTAATGCTTGATATACAGAGTTTGTTGTATCTTGATCGTAACGCATATGAGCATATGTATATAACTTACCTAATCGCATTGAAATTTCATCTTCATATTGTAATGCCTCAAGTAAATTGTCCGCAGAGTCACCAAGTTTCCCTTTAAATTCAGTTAACTTCGGCAATAGCTCTTTAATAGCTTGAAATTCTTTTTCCCATTCTGCATCCGTTTGGAAAATATCTTCTAATCGCCACGTACTTGCTTCTTCAATCTCGTTGCGATCTGGTAATGCTTTCGCTTTGTTTTGTTCAGACATTCTTTAAGCCCTCCTTTAAATATCTCTACTTAAGTACAATTCGTTTTTTTCTTATGTAATTCCTTCACAATCATTCTTTATTATATCCCCTTTTCCTCCTCTCATGTTAAAATTTGCCTCAAATAAAGATAGCGCATGTATTAAGCAAATCTCATCATGTTTTATAATCTCCTCCTCTGTTTTTAACATCATGACATCCCTTATTTTCCGGTACGTATAAGTTCCCACTTTACGCAAAACACCTATATAGCATAAAAATGTCATATATTCAGTAACTGCCACTTTCCATATATGCTTTGAAAAGTACGGAAGTATCCGCCTTTTCGTATACCTTTTTACATAACTACACACGTATTGAAGAGAAATACACTCTCCCACTGCAAGCTTCCCTATACACTTCATATATAGAAAAGCTTGCCATATAAATGGGTTTGTTTGTAAAGCAAATGCAGAAGGGAGTGGAACACCAATTTCAGAAGGAAAGCTTGCTGGGGTACATTTAAATTGATATAAGAGGCGTAATAATGACTTATAATTATAATTCCAAATCGGCAGGGCATTTTTGCGGAAGTAGTTCTTTCTCTTCTTCCACTCTTCACCCAATCTTTCTTTCCCGAAAGGAACGGGAGAAAAAAGCATTTCAAAAGTAGTCGTATCAGTTGGTAAATATATAGTATGTGAGAAAAAGACATTTGTAGAAAAGGGAGTGACAAATACACCTTTCATAAATGATTTTTGTTTCGGACAGAAGAAAATAAGAAGTGGCTGAGGATAAGATTGTAAGGAGAAAGCCATAAGTGAGGAAAATTTCATCCAATATGCAGATTGCTTTTTCAATTGATTTCCACCAACGATCCAAATGACCTGTATACCAGCTTGCCAATACGAATATGTTCTTTTGTACAGCTGCTCTATAGCGAGGTTTGCACATTGGTATTCAATTGCAATTTTTCTGCCCGCCCTCTCTACAAAAACATCTGGTCGTTGCTTAATTTCTGGAAGGTAGTACTCTATATCCACCTGAAAGTTTTGACGCTTGAACCATCTATATAACAATTCTTTACCGTGCATATGATACGTTGATTCCGCTTCATAAAAGGCAAGACATGAATCCACTTTTTTATGAGCAAAATGCCAACTTTTTTGTTTCCCTAATTTCATTTGCACTTCCTTTCCACAAGCTACACAAAAGAATCGTTCTTGTTGACGCATACGGCGCAAAAGCTTTTCATTACAATTATAGAGTAAATGAATTTTCTCTCCGTTTTCTCTTTTAGCGATAAATATCGTAATCACACCCTTTCAGCTCCTTATATTCTACAATTTGTTACAAATTCCTTTTAAAAAAGAGATGTCCCAATTTCGGACATCTCTTTTTATAATAAAGGTGATAATAAGCGGTATGTTGATTCAACAATTCGTCTATGAAGACGTCTTTTATGAAAATGATCAACATGAATTTCACTTGATTCTTCTAAATCATCTTTAAAGTCTTGAACAAGTTTTCGAATGCTATCTGTATCATATAAAAAGGCATTTACTTCAAAATTCAAATGAAAACTTCTCATATCCATATTAGCTGTCCCAATTGAAGCTAAATCAGAATCGACGATGACAACTTTACTATGAAGAAAACCTTTTTCATATTCATATATCTTTACACCTGCATCTAAAAGCTCTGGGAAGTAAGATCTCGATGCGTAAAAGACAGTACGCTTATCCGGTTTACTCGGCATTAATAAACGAACATCAATACCAGCAAGTGCAGCAACCTTTAATGCGGATAAAATATCATCATCCGGAATAAAATACGGCGTTGCAATCCAAATGGATTTCCGAGCAGAAGCAATCATGGCAAAATATAAATGCTTAATCGTTTCCCATTTATTATCAGGCCCACCTGCAACAAGCTGCACGCCTCCCCAATGCTCCCCCTCAACTGCTTTCGCTTGTAAATATTCAGGGGCTAGCACAGCCTCACCAGTCATATAAAACCAATCTTGAAGGAAAATAAGCTGCAAACTTTGTACAGCTTCACCACGCAAATATAAATGTGTGTCTCGCCAAAAGCCGAAGTACTTATCCTTCCCTAAATATTCATCACCAATATTTAATCCACCTACAAAGCCTTCATTTCCATCAATAATAACGATTTTTCGATGATTTCGATAATTAATTTTATCGTTTAAAATCGGAAAGCGTACAGGGAAGAACGGAATCATTTCGACTCCTGCATCGTTTAATTCTTCAATATACGATTTTGATAATTTAAAACTTCCAACCGCATCATACAAAAAACGAACGACTACGCCCTCTTTTGATTTTTGTATTAAAATATCTTTAATTTCCGTTCCAAGCTTATCATCACGCACAATGTAATATTCCATATGAATGTGATGTTTCGCTCGTTTTAATCCATCTAAAATGGCCTGAAACGTTTCATCTCCATTTGTTAATGTTCTCGTTTCAGTTTGAAATGAAATATTTAAAGCGCCTAAGCGATCCGCTAAACGAAATAACAGCTCTTGATGCTTATGATTGCGTAAAATCCGTTCTTCGTAATCTTCATGCCCCTTATATTGTAAAAACGCTTGTTCATCGAGCAACGCCTTCTTTTGGAACATTCTCTTCCTCCGAAAGTTCTGTCCGAATAATAAATAAGCGAAGAATCCAAATACCGGAAAAATACCTAACACAATGAGCCATGTAAGTGTTTTTGACGGATGACGGTTCTCTAAGAAAATAACGCAACCAATTAAAAACGCAGATACTGTAAATAAAATACTAATAATACCTAAAACCGAAACATCTTTTATCCCAATCACATCTGAATAAAATGCTACATCAATAAACATACGTAACGAAACAAATAATGCGAACAATAGCAGTATAAAGAAAATCAGCTTTAACGTATTTTTCATCTCTTACCTCCTAACTAAGAAAGCTTTCCTATTCTTCATATAAAAAGCCGATTTCATACTACAGAAATCGGCCTACGTTTTAGCAGGAAAATTATTGCGAATCGTTTCAAGCGCATGCTCTTTCACAATTTGTTTTCCATACTCACTTACACGATGAATTGTTAAAGTTGATTCTTCTCCATATTCTAAAATAATACTTAAAATACGATCGATTTCTTCTTCATCATGTAGCACTTCATCGAATTCCACATATACATAATAGCGGTTCTCAAATGAATACAGCTCATCTTTTATATCTTCAAAGATAAGACGATGACTTAATGAAATGACATCTTCAAAATCATTAAACTTAATTAAAAAGCCAAACGTACCATCTTCATTAAAGTTTGTTCCTGTTTGTTCTTCTACCTCTTCGACTAATTCTTGCTGGAATAATGATTCGATGCCTTCATCTAGAGGAATATCTATAATTTTGTCTACCCCTATCGGTAGTTCCAGCTTTTGCCCGTCCTTTGAAAGCTCTGCTTTCGTGACAAGTACTTCAATCCCTTTATCGACTGCTTGCACTTGAATCCATAACGGCCCATCAATAAAGAAATCGTCATGATCACGAGCTTCGTCCATCATCTCCCAAAAGAGCTCTTCACTTCGTTCGCGATCATACCAAATCTCTTCACGATTAAATCCTCTATCCTCTATATCAATGTACGTAATAAAAAATTTCATCGTATGATCATTAATTCTTTCAATATCCAAAATACAACTCTCCCTTCCTGCTTAGAATTGTTATGAAGGGATTCCCCACTCATATGACAAATCAATAGATTCTTGTACTCTCATTTTATGATAAGATTCTCCAGAATGGAAATAAAATCGATTTATTTTACAAAAATAGTTATATGCCTATCTTTACTCGATCAACTACGTAAATATATTATTATAGCGATTTCTTACTTACAAAAAATTTGGACATACATTTCCACATTCCCCCGTACACTGTAATAAAGTGAAACTTCTATTAGAAGAGATTATTTAACAACAACTTTCTTCATCACATACATATAGTTCGCTTATTAAAACATCATAAATGGAGGCAGACGAATGGACTTAGAGTTTTTAACATCCGTACTAATGATTGTCGGTATCGATGTTGTATTAGGTGGTGACAATGCAATCGTCATCGCACTAGCTAGCCGAAATTTACCTGAATCGAAACGAAATAAGGCTATTTTGATCGGTACTCTTTTAGCGATTGTACTAAGAATTGTCCTTACTATACTAGCTGTCTATTTACTCGACATTCCATTTCTACAATTGATTGGCGGGGTTTTACTTACATTAATTGCAGTCAATTTATTAACCGATAATAGCAACGATCTTTCTTCTATTCAAGGAAAAACAACTTTATTTCAAGCTGTGCGGACAATTGTTTTCGCGGATCTCGTTATGGGGTTTGATAATGTTATTGCCATTGCAGGTGCAGCTCACGGGAGATTTTTACTCGTCATAATCGGCTTACTCATTTCTATCCCGATTATTATTTGGGGCAGCAAACTTATTTTAATACTTATGGAGCGATTTCCATTCCTCATTTATTGCGGTGCAGCAATTCTTGCCTATACTGCAGGAAAAATGGTTACACATGAAGACAGACTTGCAACCTTTTTTCATAACAATCCAAGTTTCACTGCAAGCATTCCTTATCTGTTCATTTTCACTATTTTATGCATCGGCTTTATTGTACAACAAGTTCGATTACGCAATGTGAAACATTAAAAAAAACCTTCTACTATATAATAGGTAGAAGGTTTTCATATTATTATAATTAATTTACAAGACGTTGTGCTTCACGTAATTGGAACGTTCTTACTGTACGTGGTAAGAAACGACGAATTTCGTCTTCGTTGTAACCAACTTGAAGGCGTTTCTCGTCAATCATAATTGGACGACGTAAAATCCCTGGATAGTCACGAATCATCTTATATAAATCTTGAAGTGGTAAAGACTCTAAGTTTACATTCAATTCTTGGAAAACTTTCGAACGAGTAGAAATAATCTCATCCGTTCCGCTTTCTGTCATACGTAAAATCTCTTTAATTTCCTCAATCGTTAATGGATCTGAGAAAATATTACGTTCTGTATAGGGAATATGATTTTCCTCTAGCCATAATTTCGCCTTTCTACAAGACGTACAGCTTGGAGAACTATATAATGTTACCATACAAAGCTCACTCTCCTTAAAGAGTACAAATTCTGTACTAAATACAGTTTTAATTTCTAACTTCAGCAATTTTTCGTGATAACTTGTCTTATTGAAAAGTACAAAAATCACATTTCATGTAAGCAACAACTTATAATAAACAACAATTACTTTTAATAAGTAACTTCTATAATCATTATACAATAGATTTTGCAAGAAATATACAGTAAATTTCCTGCTAGTTGAGAAAACTCTCCCGTGTATTTCACTGCTATGTAACATGATTACGCTCATTTCAGCTGTACTTTAACAATAACTTTCAACCCTTTTACTACTCACTTCCCATAGATTTTTCATATAATATATAGTTATTTATCTATAATCTTCCCTATGAAAAAGAGAACGTTTTCTTACTTTTTCTTGATAAATCAATTAAGAAATGTAAGACTATACAAATGAGAATAAAAAGGAACATTTGTTCTTATTTTAACAAATATCCTCCCTCCTGTCTACATGATTTCTAAAGTAAATTAAATATTTTTCTGACATTTCTTTCTTTTTCATTTTTTATCTCATACAATAAACATACAGACAGGCAAAGGGGGAGTTTTCAAATGATTGCTTTTTTTATTGATTTTATTACGGTTGCTGCCCTCATCATCGGAATAACAGCATTGATTGGTGTCATTACAAATAGCATCGGCGAAAAGCTCTTTGGTGGAAAAGAAAAAATGAAGTTTGTTAACAAAAGTTTGGATGTACAATCTGGCTGGAACCAAGTTGGTGGAAAAGGCATTTATAAGAAACGAACGTATTAAAAAAAGCAGGTGATCACCTGCTTTTTTTTCTTATTTCTCTACTGACGCCCATTTAAAGCTTAAATCGCCGCCATATTTATGGTTATACATATTTTTAATTGAATCTCTTTGTAAATATGCTCTACCACGTTGATATACTGGAACGATCGCAGCATCATCAAGTAACATTTTTTCTGCTTCTAATAAGTTCTTCCAACGAGCATTTACATCGCTTCCATCTTTTTTCGCCTTCATAATGATTTCATCGTATTTTGGATTAGAGTACTTCATCTTATTTTGTGACCCATCTGTTACAAACATATCAAGATATGTAATTGGATCTGGGAAGTCCGCACTCCATCCAGAGAATGACATGACATAATCGCCCGCATCTTCTAATTTTAGTTTTTGTGCGAATGGTTGTTGTTTAATTTTTACTGTTAAACCTGGTAAATTCTTTTCTAATTCACCTTTTAAATATTCACCAGTTTTCTTTGATAACTCTACATCTTCATTTAATAATTCTAATTCGATTTCATTTTTACCAAGTTCTTTTTTACCAGCTTCCCAATATTTCTTCGCTTCTTTCACGTTTGGTTTTACAATATCCCCGTTTACAGCACGGAAATCTTTTTTATCTGGTCCTTTAATGAAGTTATCAGGAATTAATCCTGTCGCTGGCTTAGAACCGTTATTTAATAATGTATCCACGAATGGCTTACGGTCAAAAGCAAGTGAAATTGCTTTACGAATATTTTTATTTGCTAAAGCTGGATCTTTTTGATTTAAACGAAGGAAGAATACAGATGTATCTTCTACTGTTTGGAAATCTGGTTTTCCTTTATATTTATCAATAAACTCCGCTAATAACGACGCTCGATCAATTGCATTTGTTTCATATAAGTTAATTGGTGTAGATGTATCTTTTACAATATTAAAGTTTACTTCTTCAATCTTCACTTCTTTATTGTCCCAATATGACGCGCTCTTTGTCATTTTAAAGCTACGTTCATGTTGCCAATCACTTAATGTAAATGGCCCGTTATAAAGAGTTGTATTCGCTTCCAAACCAAACTTCGTACCTTGCTCTTTCACAAACTTTTCATTCACAGGATAGAAGATTGGATATACCATTAAATCTACAAGGTATGGAATTGAATTATCTAATTCCACTTCTAATGTATAATCATCAATCGCCTTTACCCCTAATTGATCCGGACTCATCTCTTTTTTATTAATTTTCTCTGCATTTTTTATATCATACATAATGTACGCTGATTTCGCAGCTGTATCTGGGTTAATCGCTCTTTGCCATGCATATACGAAATCTTTTGCCGTCACAGGCTCACCATTTGACCATTTTGCGTCTTCACGTAATTTAAATGTATATTTTTTACCATCTTCTGATTTTTTGAATTCCTTCGCTACACCAGGAACTAGCTTATCATCTTTTCCTAAACTGTATAAGCCTTCCATCGTATTAGTCATTACTCTTGAAGAAACTGCATCAGCTGATAACGCTGGATCCATCGTTGGAATTTCTTGTGTTTCAATTAAGTTAATAACTTGCTTCGCGCCGCTTTTTCCGCTATCCCCTTTAGCGTTTGCTTGCGATTCATCTTTTTGATAGCTACATGCCCCTAACATCATGCTCATCGCTACTGTTGATGCTACAAAAACTGGTATCTTTTTTTTCATACTTCCACCCTCCAAAAAAATGTTAACCCTTTCATTTTCAAACAAAAAGAAATATATATATGTTCTAATAATTCATATTATACACACAAATATATTTTTTGTATATTTATATTTCTATTTCATTAAAATTTTCCGTTAAAAAATATACCTTTGTAAACGTTTCATATTGCTGATTATTCATACTAAAGTGTTAAAAATAATATTTTTTACACTTTTCTAAATTATCAGAGAAAAACGAATTTTATATCTCATAATATTTTATGTATAATTATCCTTTTGTTTTTATCATAAAATAGCACTCTCTTCATAATAAAAATATGTAGGCTAAAATGAGTGCAAAGGTTAAGAAAGTATGTTACGATACATTTTGCTAAAAATAGATATCGGTAAAGAGGGGACGGACATGGCAGCAATTCAGGCAAAAAACGGGCCTACTGAGAAATTAAGTTTATTCTTATTAACATGGCCTATTTTTCTAGAAGTTTTTCTTTTTATGTTAATGGGGATCGCTGATACTTTCATGTTAAGTGCATTATCAGACGATGCTGTATCTGGGGTTGGTGCAGCGAATCAATATCTTCATATTGCGATTTTGGTATTAGAAGTCATCGGGAACGGCGCTGCTATCGTTGTATCTCAATACCTCGGTTCCAAACGCTTTATGGAAGCATCTAAAATATCAGCATTAGCCGTCACATTAAATTTAATAGTTGGGCTCGTTATAAGCGCTGGTTTTCTTTTATTTTCGAAACATATGATGCTCGCAATGAACTTACAAGGCGATGTACTAACGTATGCGCAAAACTACTTATCTATCGTCGGAGGAGCCATCTTCCTACAAGCTATTATTAACTCATTAGCCGCAATTATCCGTGTACACGGTTTTACAAAGCAAGCGATGTTTATTTCACTCGGAATGAATATGATTCATATCGTTGGAAACTACGTACTCATTTTCGGGAAATTTGGTTTCCCTGAGCTCGGGGTACAAGGGGCTGCAATTTCTTCCGCTATCAGTCGATTGATCGCACTTATTGTTTTCTTCTGGTTACTATACCGCGTTATGGAATATCGTGTGAAATTACAATATTACTTCACTTTATCCAAAGAATACATTGGGAAAATTTTAAAAATTGGCATTCCATCTGCATTTGAACAAGTGATGTATCAAGCTTGTCAAATCGTCTTCCTTTATTACGCAACGTACTTAGGAACGGAATCATTAGCTGCTAGACAATACGCTACTAACATTTCCATGTTCACTTATTTATTTGCAATTGCAATTGGTATGGGAACAGCCATTATTATTGGCCGCCTCGTTGGTGGTGGCGAAAAAGATGAAGCATACGAACGCTTGTGGAAAAGTGTAAAATGGGCAATTGGTGTAACTTTATGTATGGTCGCTCTCGTTATTACATTCCGTACACAATTAATGGGACTGTTTACAGATAATCCGCACATTATCGGGTTAGGCGCAAGTGTTCTTTTACTAAGTGTACTACTTGAAACGGGACGTACGATGAACATCGTCATCATTAATTCGCTTCGTGCAGCTGGTGATGCAAAATATCCTGTTTTAATCGGTGCATTCTCTATGGTGTTAATGAGTTTACCACTAGGTTACTTTTTCGCCTTTCATTTAGATATGGGGCTCGTTGGTATTTGGCTAGCAATCGCCATCGACGAATGGACACGTGCCATTATTATGTTCTTCCGCTGGAAAAGTAGAGCATGGGAGCGTTATGCACTTGTTAAACCTGAAGAACAAGAGGAGAATGTTTCTGTTCAAGTTCAGTAATTTTGCATATGGATATCACTAATGATACATGAGATTTATATCGGCGATTCTTTAAATATATCGACTGACCGACAAATGTATACAATTCTTTTATATAGTAGAAAAGAGCCATCCTTCCATAATGAAGTGCACCCCAATTGTTAGACACAGTCTAACAATTGGAGGTGCATTTTTTATGGCTAAATTTTCTTCAAAAGAAAAAATCCAAGCGGTGAAACGATATTTAGATGGTA